>JAYEJK010000477.1:0-6817 GCA_034660535.1 Thermodesulfobacteriota bacterium
ATTGTGAGGTTACAAAATCCTCAAATTAGCGCTGCTAGTCCTGCGGTTTTGTAACCTCACAATCGGCCCAATCCGACCTAAATCTGAGCGCAATATTGTCCAACTTATTTTTACTTGAGCCCTTAATCATGCCCTCTGCTGGATTCATGCAGAGCGGACATTGAGCAAACTTATTGCTCCCAGCGCCGAAAAACAACAAATCCTTGAAAACGTCCGTAAGCAGGTCTGGCAGTTCTATAACGAGTTGAAAGCCTACAAAGAATCTCCAAATGAAAAAGATAAAATTCGGCAATGACCGCTCGCGCAAGACCTTTGAAATACGTTTGCCTTTAGCAAAAGACCAAGTTACACCACAAGTCACCGAACAAGTTGGGAAGATGCTTCGACAGTTTGGGAATAAACCTGTGGATGGAAAATCCTTAATGGATGCTGTGGGGATCTCGCATCGTCCTACATTTCTTTACAGCTACTTGCAACCGGCATTGAACGCCGGGCTTGTTGAAATGACGATTCCGGATAAGCCGAGAAGCAGCAAACAAAAATATCGTCTTGCAGATAAGGGCACAGAACCAAGCGGAAAAGGCTGGAGGCAAGAGGCGATTGGGGGGTTTTTGTAATGGCAAATAATGGAAAAATAAAAGAACTTGCAAATTTTATCTGGAGTATTGCGGATCTGTTGCGGGGGGATTACAAACAATCCGATTATGGGAAGATCATACTCCCTTTTACAGTTTTGCGAAGGCTTGACTGTGTCCTGGAGCCTACCAAACAAAATGTCCTTGATTATCTGCCGAAATTAAAACCCATGAAGATCAAAAACACCGAACCGGTGCTTAACAAAGTAGCGGGTTTTAATTTTCATAATAAAAGCAAATTGGACTTTGAGAAGCTAAAGGCTGACCCTGATAATATAGCTGCAAATTTAAAAAACTATATAAATGGATTTTCCAGCGGCGGCAGAGAGATAATAGAGTATTTCAATTTTAATGATCAAGTCACCCGCCTTGATGAAGCTAATCTGCTGTTTCTGATTGCAAGCCGTTTCAGTGAAGTAGATCTTCATCCTGATAATGTTTCGAGCATTGAGATGGGGTACGTCTTTGAGGAGCTTATCAGGAAATTTTCTGAATTGTCGAATGAAACTGCCGGGGAGCATTTCACACCGAGGGAAGTGATCAAATTAATGGTTAACATCCTGTTTTTGAATGACAAGGAGATCCTGACCAAAAAAGGAATTGTAAAAACAATGTACGATCCGGCCTGCGGAACAGGAGGGATGCTGTCTGTGGCGGAAAACTATTTACGGGAGCTTAACCCCCGCGCCAGGCTGGAGGTTTTCGGACAGGAGGTAAATCCTGAATCATATGCCATCTGCAAATCCGATATGCTTATCAAGGGGGAGAATACGGCCAACATCAAATTTGGCAATTCCTTTACCATGGATGGCCTGGAATCAGAAAAATTTGATTATATGCTTTCCAACCCTCCTTTTGGAGTTGAGTGGAAAAAGGTTCAGACCAATATCAAAAAAGAGCATGAAACAAAAGGCTTTGGAGGGCGGTTCGGCGCCGGACTTCCCCGTATCAGCGATGGTTCTTTTTTATTTTTGCAGCATATGATTTCCAAAATGAAACCGTTCAACAACGGCACACGGCTCGGCATCGTCTTTAACGGTTCGCCTCTTTTTTCCGGTGGCGTCGGCAGCGGAGAGAGCGAAATCCGAAAATGGATCATTGAAAATGATATGCTGGAAGCCATCATCGCCATGCCGGATCAGCTTTTTTACAATACCGGCATATTTACTTATATCTGGATTTTAACAAACCGGAAACCCCCTGAACGTAAAGGAAAAGTCCAGGTGGTTAATGCTGTTTCATTCTTTGAAAAGATGAGCCGGAGCCTGGGTAATAAAAGAAATGAGATCAGTGATAACCAGATCAATGAGATAACCGGAATTTATGGAGATTTCGAGGAAGGCGACTTTTGCAGAATTTTTGACAATAAAAATTTTGGTTATAACCGGATTACCGTTGAACGGCCATTGAGACTCAACTTCCAGACTTCAGAAGAAAGGCTAACTCTGCTTGAAAATGAAAAGGCATTTCAAAACCTTTCTAAACCGAAAAAAAAGGGTAGAGCAGGCTTAAAGCAAAAGGGAGAAGGGGAAAAACTGCGACAAAAGATTCTTGCTATGCTCAAGAGCATGGATGGCTCTGTAATTTATAAAAACAGAGAGAAATTTGAAAAAGCTCTCAAAGAGCATTGCAAAAAATATGGATTGTCATTGCCTGTGTCGATACAAAAAGCTGTTTTAAAGGCCCTGTCCGAACAGGATGAAACAGCGGATATTTGTGTTGATAAGAAAGGCAATCCAGAGCCTGATACCACACTGCGCGATAATGAAAATGTGCCTTTAAAGGAAAATATCAGGGAATATTTCGAGCGGGAAGTCCTGCCCCATGTGCCGGACGCCTGGATTGATGAGAGCAAAACAGTAAAGGGCTATGAGATCAATATTACGAAATATTTCTACAAATACAAGCCGTTAAGGAGCCTTGAAGAAATCCGGATGGAGATTCTTGAACTTGAATTGCAAACTCAGGGTTTGATGAATGAGGTTGTAGAAATATGAAAAAGAAAACGGCAAAACGGGCTGTAAAAACAGACAATAAACCCATTTCCGGCAATCTTATTGGTGATATCCGCAGTCTTATTGAAACTGCCCGACATAATGTTGCGGTTACGGTTAATGCCGGCTTGACCATTCTTTACTGGCAGATAGGAAACCGTATTTGCCAGAATATTTTGAAACAAAAACGGGGAGAGTATGGAAAAGAGATCGTTGCTACACTGTCGCAAGAATTAGCCGATGATTATGGCAATAATTTTAATGAAAAAAATCTTCGCAGGATGATTCAATTTGCCGAAGTTTTTTCAGATAAAAAGATTGTCGTATCACTGATACGACAATTGAGTTGGACCCATTTTATTGCCCTTATCCCTCTTAAAAATGATCTCCAGCGTGACTTCTACGCCGAAATGTGCAGGGTGGAACGGTGGAGTGTCCGCACTTTGCGGAAAAAAATTGATGGAATGCTTTATGAGCGCACCTCCATATCAAAGAAGCCTGAAGAATTGGTAAAGAAGGAGCTGTCCGCCTTGCGAGAGGAGGACAGGCTAACGCCTGACCTGGTCTTTAGAGATCCTTATTTCCTCGACTTTTTAGGCTTAAAAGATACTTACAGCGAAAAAGATCTTGAAACAGCCATTCTACGGGAAATGGAGAGCTTTATCCTGGAGCTTGGAGTCAGCTTTTCATTTGTTGCCCGCCAAAAGAGGATCACGGTTGATAATGAGGATTATTATCTTGATCTGCTCTTTTTCCACCGCAAACTCAAACGGCTCATTGCTATTGAATTAAAACTCGGCAAGTTCAAAGCTGCTTACAAAGGCCAGATGGAACTCTATCTGCGCTGGCTGGAAAAGTATGAAAAGGAACCCGGCGAAGAAACACCCCTTGGATTAATTCTTTGTGCCGGAAAAGCCAGCGAGCAGATAGAGCTGTTACAACTGGATAAAAGCGGTATCAAGGTGGCCGAATACATGACCGAACTGCCGAAACGTAAACTCTTGGAGCAAAAGCTTCACAAAGCAGTTGAACTGGCGCGGAAGAGGCTGGAGGCTGGTGTGTAAATAATGAAGCCGTATCCAAAATATAAGGATTCCGGGGTTGAGTGGATTGGGGAGGTGCCGGAGCATTGGGAGGTTATGAGGTTGAAGTATGTCGCAAAAACTGTTCAAACAGGAACTACGCCATCGTCTTTAAACCAAGAATATTTCATTGATGGTGAAATTGATTGGTTTACACCAGTAGATTTTGGAGATTCTTTATTCCTCTCTAATTCTAACAGAAAATTGAATCGTTTAGCCATAGATGATAATGTTATAAGGCTATATACGAGTAATACTGTGTTGCTTGTTGGCATTGGTGCTACGTTGGGGAAAGTGGGTATAATAAAAAGGACTGCAAGTTCAAACCAACAAATCAATGCTATTTCATTTAAAGATGATTATAATCCAGATTTTGGTGCATATTATTTTCAGGCAATATCTGATATTATTGTTAGTATGTCTAATGCAGCAACGCCTCCAATCCTAAATAAGACTCAAACAAAAGAGATAATGGTTCTTGTTCCTCCTCAAAAGGAACAAGATGAGATAGTTGGATTTATTAATCAAACAGCCACCAAAATCGATCAAACAATCTCCAATATCAAAAAACAAATCGACCTTTTAAAAGAATACCGCACAGCCTTGATTTCCGAGGTCGTAACCGGAAAAATAGATGTACGAACGTAGGGGCAGGCCCCTGTGCCTGCCCTATGCGTTAAATTGATACGATTGATTTTGGGCGAATCCACAAAGGGCAACCACGGGGGGTTAACAAAGGGCAACCACGGGGGGTTAACAAAGGGCAACCACGGGGGGTTGCCCCTACGGCGGGATCAATCACAAACCGTGCGAACACGTAATGGGTGATCATATTTGGATGAACACATAGATGTTGAAAATACAACGGATGAATACACAACACAAGGCAAGCACGGGTGGCGCCCATACACGATAATGGGGAAAATATGAATAAAAATCGTCAATCCATTCGTTTGCGTAAATATGATTATTCCCAGGCCGGTGCATATTTCGTAACCATTTGCACGCAAAACAAAAAATGTTTTTTCGGTGGTATAACCAATGAAAAAATGATTTTGAACGATGCAGGGCGAATGATAAACATGATCTGGGATGAATTGCCAATTAATTATCCGGGGGTTAATGTTGATGAATTTCAAATCATGCCGAATCATGTCCATGGCATAATTATTCTCGTAGGGGCAGGCCCCTGTGCCTGCCCTGAAATGACAGACCGCATTGATATGGATCAATCGCAGATTACAGGGCAACCACGGGAAATTAATAACGGGCAACCACGGGAAATTAATAACGGGCAACCACAGGAAATTAATAACGGGCAACCACAGGGGGTTGCCCCTACGGCGGCGGGGTTATCATTGTCGGATGTTGTGCATCGGTTCAAATCGTTGACTACGGCACGGTATCGACATGGCGTAAAACAAAACCAATGGCCGCCGTTTCCTGGTAAATTGTGGCAGCGCAATTATTATGAACATATTGTGCGTGATGAGAATGAATTAAACGATATCCGCAGATATATCATGGCTAATCCCAGAAAATGGGATTTAGATCGGGAAAATCCCAATGCACGGTGAAATTGTAGGGGCAGGCCCCTGTGCCTGCCCGAATAAAAATGGCAACCACGTTGAATGGGCAACCACGGGGGGTTGCCCCTACACAATGAAAAACCTGATCAGGCCCCCCATACCTGCCCGAATATCCCATATCCAAAAGGGAAAATTATGACCACAACAACCACCACCGAACAGTCATTTGAAGAGGCAATAGAAAAGAGCCTTCAGGAAAGAGGCTGTCCTTTCCTCTATGATAGAGGGAACACAGTCATCACTTTTTGATTTGCTGCTGTTCGAGCTTGATCAGGAGCCAGGGGTGCCGCTCAATGATGTTCAGGAAGTGAGCAATTATGTTGCTGCCCTGACCCATGGACTGGCACGTTTGAATGAAGGTTTTCCATTATCGTTGAGACTCATAAAAGAAATTCATGCTGCGTTGTTGACCAAGGGCCGCGGTAGCCGCCAGACACCCGGCGAGTTCAGAAGCAGTCAGAACTGGATTGGTGGTACACGACCAGGGAATGCCGCTTTCGTGCCACCGCCTGCCGAGCAGGTGATAGAGTGCATGGGAAAATTGGAACTGTTCCTGCATAATCAGCCAGAACCGACCCCGGCTCTTCTGAAAGCGGCACTGGCCCATGTTCAGTTTGAAACCATTCACCCGTTTCTTGATGGAAATGGCCGTCTTGGCCGCCTGTTAATTACATTGCTCTTGTGCGAACAGAAAGTGCTTCAGGCGCCGATGCTCTATTTGAGTCTCTATTTCAAAACCCACCGGCAATACTATTATGAGTTGCTCAATAATGTTCGATTGACAGGCGACTGGGAAGCGTGGCTTGACTTTTTTGCAGAGGCGGTCCTTTTTACTGCCGGCCAAGCTGTAGATACTGCCCAGCAACTGCATGATCTCTCAAATGGAGATCGTGACAAGATCAGTGGACTTGGCCGGGCGGCAACATCCACATTACAAGTTCACCGGGCGTTGATGGAGCACCCAATTTCCACTGTAGGTTGGTTGGTTAAAAAAACCGGCATTACCGCCGCTACTATTAATAAATGCATGGGGCACTTAGAGCGTATCGGTATTGTTCGAGAGTTAACAGATCAAAAGCGTAACCGCTTGTTTAGTTACCATCGGTACGTGGGTATAATTAATAAGGGCACGGAGTTGCCCGACAGTTAATTGAATTTCGAGAATTGGATTTGAACGTAGATTATTCGGGGTTGGTTTTAACTTCGGCCATTATAACGGTGGGCATAGCCCACCCTACAAGAGAACTAAGAATAACATGGTGGAAATATGTATTTTTTGTAGGGTGGGCTGTGCCCACCTTTGCCCAATGAAAGACTTGTGGCCGAAATTAAAACCAACCCCGATTATTCTTGTTCCAAGACTCACGAGGTTAAACCGGAAACACTCTGAGTGTCCAACACCTTACGCCATATAAAAAGCCTCCGATGAACCAGTGGCACACAAACTGGTACATCGTAGGCTTTTCTTCTTTTCCGTTCCCCTCCTTTTTTCAAACGTAGTATCATTTTCTCTTGCG
>JAYEJK010000478.1:0-6799 GCA_034660535.1 Thermodesulfobacteriota bacterium
CGGTTTGACATCCCCGAAATCCTCACCGTAGCCCTGCTACGCTTGCGGTTTCGTGAATATCAAACCGACTAAATCTGCAACACATTTCGGATCGGAATTACCCAAGTTATTTCTTTCCAGACCCATAATTACAGGGCGAACTTCGGGCTCGCTTAAAAAGGAACATCCTCCCCCATGGATGATTCAGGTCCCGTTGGAGGTTCAGGCATGGGCGGCTCATCGTCACCATATTGTCTGCCGCCTCCATCGCCGCCACGAGGCGTCAACATCTTCATTTCCCTCGCTACGATCTCTGTTGTATAACGGGTATTCCCGTCACGGTCTTCCCACTTACGGGTCTGCAGTTTACCTTCTATATACACCTTTGACCCCTTTTGCAGATACTCTCCGCAAATCTCGGCCAGACGCTTAAACGCTACAATACGATGCCATTCCGTCTGCTCCTCCTTGGAACCATCCTGCTTTTTCCAGACTTCAGTGGTCGCTATGCGAAAATTGGCAACTGGTGTACCGGTCTGAGTATAACGAATTTCAGGATCAGCCCCCAGATTACCAATCAGAATCACCTTGTTAACCATAATTTCACCTCTTCTCTGTCATTAACATTTTGATTTAATACACCAAAAACACCAACACATCGCACCTGGCAATGATTCGAAACTATCTTCACTTCAAATATAAACTCCTGCACTATATCATAACTTTAAAGGATGTTCAAACCGATCACGGGTAATCGTTCACAGGCAAACCGCCCTGTCCAACATGGCAGGCAGGCCGCCCCGTTCTTCAGGACAAAAACCGAATACCTCCTTCCATATCTCATCACTCTCCATGCAGAAATAGATGCATGTGCCGGAAAAGGCCCGACGGCTGATCAGATCCAAAAGGTGTTTGTACATTTCGACTCTCAACGATCTGAAATAGCGGGACTTACCGTCAAGCCCTGGAACAAACTCTTCATGAAAAAACCTCGAGTTGGGAAACCGTTTCCCGGCAATGGATTTCAATGCAGGCAGGAAACGCAAGGCCCCCATACTGATCCAGGCGATTTGTTCTTTTGGGACCGAATCAAAAAGCCTTTCCAATGTTTCCGCATATCCCTTTTCCCAGCCCGGATGATAAATAATCGGATCAAAATGAAAGGCCAGCCTGTATCCCCAGGAGGCACAGTCCGCCGCTGCGGCAAGGCGCGCTTCAAGTGGCGCTGTGAGTAACTCTTCACGGGCCATGACGTCCGGACTGTTCAGCGACCAGGCTACTATAGTCCGGCCTCCATGGTCTAAACCCTTTAAATGATCAACCACTGCTGTTTTGGTTTTCAATTCCAGAACCGCCGAACCTTTATCTCGCATGAATTCGATCAGGATCCCGTTCAGCCGGGTGAGCCGGTCAAGGGCCATACTGTCTGTAAATTCTCCTGTTCCGATCCGCCGGAATACGTCAGGCTGAAGTGCAAATGCCTGCGTCAATTCGGAAATAAGATCATCCACATTTACAAAAAAGGAAAGCCACGGATTATTCAGATATGCCTGCAGAATGCAGTACACGCAGTCCATGGGACAGTTCATGCCGATATTCAACACATAGTAACCGCAACAACGGTACTCCCTGGTTCCTGGACAAGATTTGAAAAATTTCCCCCGATTGCGGCACAAAAAAAGATCTCTTTTCCCCTGGGAAAGGCTTTCAGGATAAGGATTCGGGCTCTTTTCAGGCGCTTCCCTGTCACCCACGACATGTACCGGGACGTTGCCGGCTCGCGAGAGGATTTCCCTTGTGTAGGGCAGATCAGCGCAACTCTTTTCCACAAATATGCGTTTGATAAAATCCGCCGGATCACGACAATCCAAACCGGAAACCGGAGAGAAGTTCATATCACTCATCATTCGTCACTCGTTATATTTTTGTCAAATGCACGCGCATCCGGATATTCAGCAGAATCCCGAACCCGACAAGGGTTGTAATAAGAGAGGAGCCTCCGTAACTGAACAGGGGAAGCGGCATGCCGACAACCGGAAGCAGACCCATGACCATGGCCAGATTTATGAAGGCCTGCCAGAACATGAGTGACACTATCCCCTGGGCAAGAAGTACGCCGAATTTGTCCCGGGAGGTTATTGCAATGGTTAAACTCCATAAAAGGAGAAAAAAATAACAGGCCAAGAAAAAAAGTGATCCAATAAATCCCCATTCCTCAGCCCACACGGAAAACGCGAAATCCGTATGCCTCTCCGGCAGAAAATCAAGCTGCCCCTGAGTACCCTCTAAAAAACCCTTGCCGAATTTAAGTCCGCTTCCGACCGCGATCTTGGACTGAATGATATGATAACCGCTACCTAAAGGATCGCTTTCAGGATTTAGAAAGGTAAGGATCCGTTTTTTCTGATAGGGCTTAAGAAAAAATTTCCATGCTGCGGGGGCGAGGGAGAAAAGAGCTATTAACAGGATGGTTAGCGTAGTCCTCCTGAGCTTCACAAAAAGGGTCATTGACACAAAAATAAAACCCAGCATCATCGCAGTGCCCAGGTCAGGCTGTCTCAGAATGAGGAGAAACGGAAGAAGAGTCAGGAGGATCGGGGGGATCAATTCCTGTAACGAGAATCCCTTGCCCGTATCCTTACGGTAATAATAACTGGCAAGTGTAATGACAAGGCACAACTTGGCAGGCTCTGAAGGTTGCAGATTAAAAAAACCGAGGCTGATCCACCTCTGGGTACTGGTATCGCTCTTCCCGAAAAAAAGGGCCCCCAGCAAGAGGATAATGACAAAAGTGTACAGTTTGTAGTTCAATGAAAGCAGGAGGTGATAATCAAAACAGATGATAAAAAAAATCACTGCAAATCCCATAAGAAAAAAATAGGCCTGCTTAATATATACCGGTGTTCCACTCTGAGGGGCCTGGTATACGGCGCTATACAGGTTAAAAAGCCCCATTCCGGCAACAACCAGCATCAGAAAGAGCATGATCCAATCAAAGTTCAACAGCAGCCGCCGATCAAACCTGAACATTTTTAAAATCCCTCGGCATCCTTAAAATACGGTAAAATAGAGTTCCAGGTTCCAGGTTCAAAGGTTAAATACTTTTGTCCTTCCAATCCCTGGACCTCTGAACCTCTGAACTGAACCCCTTTCAAGTCTCTGAGTCTATATCAAAATACCTGCTTAAAACCGTCTTTGCAATCGGGCCGGCTGTAGAACCGCCGTGCCCGCCATGTTCTACAACAACAGCCACCGCAATTTCCGGGTCCTCAGCAGGGGCAAAGCAGACAAACCAGGCATGGTCCCTGTACTTGTAAGGAATCTCATCTTCCTTCTTATTCCTGAACCGGGAAAGACGGACAACCTGGGCAGTGCCTGTCTTGCCTGCCACGGTTATCTCTTTAAGCCTGGCTGCCCCCCCTGTCCCCCGTTTTTCATTAACCGCGGCAATAAGGGCTGAACGAACCAGCTTCAGGATCTCAGGCGTGGTATGGACCCTGCCATCGATATTCGGAGTAAATTGACTTATCACCTGCCCATCAGGATCCTTTAGCATTTCAACCAACTGCGGCCTGTAAACAACGCCTCCATTGGCAAGGGCCGCAATCATCCGACATGCCTGGAGAGGCGTTACAAGATTAAACCCCTGGCCGATGGCTATGGAAAGTGTTTCCCCCTCGTGCCATTGTTCACTGTATTTCCGTACTTTCCAGTCAGAAGTCGGGATGAGACCTGCCTTCTCATGTTCCATTTCAATGCCGGTTTTCCTTCCAAGCCCGAAGCTGTTAGCATAATACGCCAGCTTATCCACACCGACCCTCTGGCCGGCAAGATAGAAATATACGTCACACGATTGTTTCAGGGCCTGAAAGATATCAACGGCCCCGTGTCCAGCGCCCCGCCAACAACCATACCTTCTGTTTTTAAACGACAGAAAACCATTGCAATAAAACATTGTCTGCGGCGTAACCACGCCTTCTGAAAGCGCGGCAACGGCAGTTACTACCTTGTGGATGGATCCTGGTGGATACTGACTTTGAATGGTCTTATTGATCAGGGGATGCATCGGGTCATCGAGCAGGCTATTCCATGCCTTATGGGAAATGCCTCCGATGAAATCCTTCAATTTGAGAGGCGGAGAACTGGCAAGCACAAGGACACGGCCCGTTTTCACCTCCATGACCACGACCGCGCCCGCCTTTCCAGCCATCGCCTGTTCGGCTGCATACTGCAGATCAATATCAATAGTCAGATAAATGTCATTGCCCGGCAGTGGTTCCTCGACCCCCATTTGACGCTGTTCAAATCCATTGGCATCCACTTCCAGAAAACGCCGCCCCATTTCACCACAAAGGTAACTTTCATAAAGCTTTTCTATGCCTGTCTTCCCGATCTGATCTCCCCCCTCATAGATGCCTCCAACGCTGTCTGCCAGTTCCTTCCGACTTATCTGGCCAAGATATCCTACAATGTGAGAGGCCAGATCCCCGAACAGGTAATCCCGTCTGGGTATTACTTCAACACGAACACCGGGAAGATCTAACCGGTGATTTTCGATATAGCTCAGTTTTTTACGTTCAATATCCTCTTTCAAACAAATGGGCACATAGCGCGGACCATCTGCGGCAATGCGTATCCGATCCAGGAAAACCGAGATATCTTCTTTAAAAATTTTTGCAAGCCGTTTGATAACCAGATCAGGGTCCGGTGCATCCTCCCGGATCCAGACAATATTAAAACAGGGCCTGTTCGTAACTATCACCCTGCCATGCCGGTCCTGAATATTTCCCCGTGGAGCGGCGAGTTTCTGCATCCTGATCCGGTTGTTCTCAGAAAGCTTGGAATACTCCTCCCCGCAGTGAATCTGAAGATACCACAGCCTGGCTACAAGGATGGCAATGAAGACGATAAATACAAGAGTGAAAAAATCAATGCGCTTCTTGAGCATGTTAAGCTCTTCTTTATCGATCTTTTCAATATTGCTGATGATGCGGTGCATAATGTCTAATGATAGCCTCTCTTGGACCTGTCTATATTCCCTGAACGCAGGAATGAAGATTTGAACCATTGCCGTGTGGATAAAAATAGAAAAAAATCAAATATGACAAAAAACGGCGCTGAAATCACGGACAGCATTATCATCTGAACCAGCATGTTCCGCCATGACCAGTCAATGTGATAATCCGGAGCAAATAATGCGAACAAGCAGTATATAGCGCTGTTTACAAAAAGATAACTGACTGCCGTAACCGGTATCTGCTGAATAGATTCATGGATAACCAGGTGCCTTGAAATTCCTTTAAGGAAAAAGAAAAGCAGGAGATAAATTATAGGATAAAATCCAAGATATATACCGGTAAAGATGTCCATGCCAAGCCCGTAAATCAAGACAAGGCCCGCACCCTTGAACAGGTCCAGCCTGGCAGCGACAAATATGACAAGGATGAATAGGGGATCCGGCTTTCCCGCCCATTCCGGCAGAAGCTGAAATAATGTAGTCTGCAGGGTAAGCAAGACCCCGCCCAACATAAAAAAACAGAAAAAAACCATGGGGGAAAATCTCTGGGTTCCGGGTTCAAAGGTTCAAAGGTTCAGAGGTTCCGGGTTCAGGGTCCAAGATTCAAGTGAATTTTTGGTGTGTAAGGCAGAGCCTTTGGTTATACGTTCCCAGGCAGCGCCTTTGGTTATACGTTCCCAGGCAGCGCCTGGGAACGAGAAAAAAATAACTGGAAACACCACAAATTGTAAATGTTTGGCAGCGCTTCACAGGGAGGTGAGCAGGCTGATCAGCTATACTTATGTATGCTGGGCAGCCTGCTCGCCTTCCTGTGGAGTGCTGACGAATATTTACAACAGGGTTCACTCGGCAAGTGAGTCCCTTTTCAGGATGATGACAAGGTATTCAAGTTTGGAAAAATCAACCGCCGGTTCAACAAATATTTTCTGGAACATGCCTCTCCTGTCCTTGACTATTTTTGTCACTGTTCCAACCTGCAGACCTTTAGGGAAAACACCTCCCAGACCTGATGTAACAATCCGGTTTCCCTTATGCACGTCATCATTTTTCAAAACATAATGCATCCTATAACCTTCTCTCCCAGCCCCTTTGACAATTCCCTGGACCCTGGTTTCCTGAACCAATACGTCAATGGCGCTGTTGGGATCATTTGCCAGAAGTATCTTGGAATAGTGCGGAGAGATGTTCATTACCTGACCGGTTACACCGGCATCCATCACAACGGGCATCCCTTTTTCCACTCCCGAACTGGTTCCGCGGTTGATAACAACCGTCCTGAACCAGAGGGAAGGATCATGGCCCACGATCTGCGCGGTTATGGTTGGAGTTGGAAGAGATTCTGAAAGTTTTAATAGCTTGTTTAAGCGTATATTTGTGACTGCAGCCTCCCGATACTCATTGCTGAGCGCTTTGTACTTAAATAATTCATCGCGAAGTTGTTTATTCTCGTCACGTACGTTCCACAAAGCAACATAACCATCCCACAGAGACCGGCAATAACCGGTCACCTTCGAAACCCCGGACTGGGCTGTGGCGATCATCTCAAAAACAAACTTTCGTGGAGCATTGAATTCTTTAGGCCCGACCGTGGAAACAATCAGAATAAGGCCCAGGGGCAAAAGAAGGCCCAGAACCAGGTAGGCTTTAAACTGTCGTAATCGGCTCTCGTTTTTTCTCATTTAGTGCCTTAGTGGTAATTTTCTTGTTTTTTGTGGCAGAAAAACTCCGAAGTTATATGTGACGCCTGTGGTGCCACATGTTTTAAGGCACTTATACCCCTCAGGGGGGTACTGAAAATAGTCC
>JAYEJK010000479.1:0-6795 GCA_034660535.1 Thermodesulfobacteriota bacterium
TCTTAGGGCTCAAGTAAAAATAACTTGTACATCTTCCATCTCATCTTCAGGCCGTTTTGGGCCGATTGTGAGGTTACAAAATCCTCAAATTAGCGCTGCTAGTCCTGCGGTTTTGTAACCTCACAATCGGCCCAATCCGACCTAAATCTGAGCGCAATATTGTCCAACTTATTTTTACTTGAGCCCTTATTCCGCCGGCTATTGCCGGGTTCCATTAACACAATTCAGGCAGCCTGCATTTCCTGTTTGATATTTCCGCAGGTCGAGCTGCTGATCAACAAACGGCCTTTTGGCGCGTGTATTTAATGACAGGGTATCAGTGACCGCCAATCTGAAAGTAACGCCTGCCCCTGCTTTATCCTGAATTTCACGGACAAAGGGCTTAAGTTGATCGGCTGTGCTGCCGGGAACCGGCACTACCCGCACATCAACTGTTCCGGCACGGTCCTGATAAAACTGAAATGATTGGATATGGGCATAGGCGGGGGAGTGGATATTGATTGCAGCAATGGAAATCAGGGCGCCGGATCCGCCGGCAGCTCGCCGGCAGCTCGCCTGCAATCGCCACCTTTTCACTCATGCCGTAAAACATGCAAACCTTGACGCCCCCGAAACCACTCGCTATCAGTTCCCGCTGGTGCGGCAAAAGGGATTCGGGGATCGGCAGAATTCCCAACAGACTGGAGGGAGGGGTCCATTTGTTTCTCAGGGCCTGCTGCGCCAGAAGTGGAGTAGCCAGCTTATTCAACCAGGGTGGACTCTGTATGTATAACCCACGCATTTGATCCATAAATCCCATCGCCTTTTTTTTCTCCTAAGCGACTAAGTTATCGGTCTGCGATTCTTCATCAGCTCCTTCATCCCCTTTGTCATCGCTTATACTCTCCGGGTTAATCTTGATGGACGTCCTGTCATCCGCCTGTCTCCAGGACAGCTCCAAGCTGAATTTCTCCCTCCCCTCCTTGCGCTGGCCGATTACCTTGGCTTCAACCTCGGAAGGAATGGAGAGTTCAAGGATATTGCCGTCCCGTTCCAGGATGAGCTTGCCGTTGTCAAGACCATCAGCAAAATCCCGCAGAAGGCCCGTTACTTCAGAAATTGCCATATTTTTTTTTGTGCTTACTTTTTGTTTTTCCATAATTTTTTCCTTTTAATTTAAAATTTTAATCCGGCTTATCAGGCCAGAGACAATAAAATACCCAGCAGCAGCGTTGAATCAATCAATGGTTCGCTTTCCCTGCTCACAAGGGGCACATCAATTACTTCAATACCCAGCGCGGCGAGTTCCTTTTTGTTTGGCTTGACGTTATACGTACCGCGTTTGCTGTCAATAATCACAAAATTCAGAAGCTCACCGACTCCAATGTCAGGCGCGTTGTTCCGCAGGGCGGCTAATAGAGCCAGCGCCTGATCCGTTACCGTCATTCCCATACTTTCCGGGTCATAACCCGTCGAAGGGATAAACACCTTGGGACAACTGTTTTGACTGATGGCAGTACCGACCCCTCCGGGCAGCAAGGTGGCCAGAAGGCTGGTATAAAAGCTGCCCATGGGGTAGCAGATAAGCTCGGCGTGAAAAATGAGTTCCTTTATTTTGTTGCGAATGCCGACCGTTATTTCTCTGCCGTTTTTTTCCCTGTCAATGAGAAACAATCGTTTCACCGGGACGGCAAGCGGCTCAACCTCCTTGCCGGTGATTTGGTGCTGACCTTCAACAATGCGGCCATCTTCAAGTTCCACGGCCAGATGATAATTTTCGTTAATAACGGGACGCACTATCCCGCGTACTTCAACCAGTTTTGAAAAGATATAAATAACCTGGTCCGGGTGGCGCCGGTTTTCAAGAAATCCGGCCGTGAGGATGAGATTACCGATGCTTGCGCCGCGCAAGTCAAAATCCGCAGGCATTAATTCCCGAAACCTCAAGAGGTGATGGCGGATAATTTTGCGCATCGGGTCAGGGAGATGAACAACAAGGCAGTGTTTGCCCGCGATCATTTTTTCAAGGTTGCTGATCAGGTTTGCCGGACTTTCATCCTTGCTGAAGCGATGGGCAAAGAGACGAAAGATACAAGGATTGCCCTGCAGGGTCTGGTCAGCCAGGGCCATGAGCCGGTTGCGTATATCGCCAATGGCAAGCATCTTAAAAGCCCGGCGCAGGGTGGCGGAACTGCCGCCTGAATCAAATGGTGTTATAAGGTGGATGGAGTTATAGGTGTACTTTATCAGGACGGAACTCAGGTGACGCAACGCTGTGCCGCCACTGAAAAAAAGGAGCCTTGGTCCGAGTTCCGGCGCCTTGGCGTATCGCATCAGCTTGACGCTGTTCGGCAGGATCTCTTTCCGTCTTATAAAAATTGAGGTTGTTTTCTGTTCCATCCCTCACCTGAACAAATGTGGCGGTGTAATCGTTCACAGGCCCTCCATCCGGAGTCTCGCAAGCTCGCTTACCTGAACGCGATCAGCCCGTCTCACCCATATTACTTATATGGTGAGCCGAACTGCCAGCGCCCATATAGAGCGCCTGAGAACGATTACATTCTGGGGTTGGTTTTAACTTAGGCCATTATAACGGTGGGCATAGCCCACCCTACAAGAGAACTAAGAATAACATGGTGGAAATATGTATTTTTTGTAGGGTGGGCTGTGCCCACCTTTGCCCAATGAAAGACTTGTGGCCGAAATTAAAACCAACCCCTACATTCTTAAGGAGTCTGCAAAATATGGTGCCCCTCTGAACCCTTACGTGGCGGTCCGATTAAAAAAGCGACATGCAAACATCAGCAGCTTCGGCAAAATCCAGACCATTGGTAAACTCAATCACCCGGCAGCGTGACAGGCTTTCAATATATTTTTCCATGGGTTGATCCTTCACCATTCCTGCCCCCGGGATATAGAAGAGGCCGGTTGATTTCATAAAGGCCGGCATCAGCTCCTGCCGCATGACCGGATCCACCGAATGGGTAACCATTGGACCGGCGCCGCGACGCCAGTTCAGTAAAACTAGAAAATGCATGGGAGCATTGAGGACAAACCTGTTCTTGCCAAAGCATTCATCAATAAAGACGTCGTATTTATGTTCAACTTCCCACAGCTCATTAACCGGCATGATTTCAAAACGGGCCTTGTCCTCAGACGACAGCATGGGTGCAAGATCCGGATTGTTCAGCATCGTGCCTGGGTTAATGCGGGGCAGCTTGGCCACACCATACATGGAGGGAATCTCTTCTTTCGGATCAACCATGAGCCGGTCGTTGGAGACAAAGGTAGCGCCCCGGCTCATGAGATGCAGGGCCAGGGTTGATTTGCCCATGCCGGAAAATCCGGCCATGGCCATGCCTTTTCCCTTGTACACCACTCCAGCGGCGTGACCAAGGAGGCAACCCTGGTTTAATTTCCAGGCAATAAAACGGCTGTTGATGAAATTAATGACCTGATTTGCATTTGCAAGACAAGGACCTGCGGCCAAATTGACATCACCGCCGAATACAAAGGCCATGCCGGTGAGCCGCTTACGGACAAGGCGACCATGTGGATCAAGGTCAATCCACTCTTCCTTGATTTTTGTCTTGCCCGGATCAGGTGTTTTCACCTGAAGTGTGCCGTCAAACTCCGGCGGCTCACATGTAATGGCCTGGATGGTTATATCCGGCTCCCGGCTTGCATCGGCGAGAAAGGGCGAAAAATAGTGAATAAGGTTGTCCGTCAGTTCCTTGTGGCTGCAATGCACGCTGATTCGGCAATGTTCAAAGCGCAAATAAACATGATGCCCAAGGATGTCCCCCTGGAGCATATCTGAAGAAAGCTGGTGGAGATCCTGAATATAAAATTTCATTGAGAAATCCTCCCCATGGCATATTCGGTGTAGGCTTTAGCGGCGTCAATGTTTCCGGCTTCCATGATGCCGCGAAAACCGCCAAAGGCGGAAACCTCGAAAACAAACGGGCCGGCAGACGTCAGGGCAACATCAACGCAGGTAAAATCAAGTCCGAAAAGCGACTGTGCCTTGTACGCCAGATCAATTATATCAGCAGACGGTTTATAAGCGCCGTACCTGCCCCCGGAAGCCGTGGTGGTGTTCCAGGCATTGGAAGACTTGCAGCGGGCATAGGTGATCAAATAGTCTCCACCAAGAAAGACGATACCCAGATCATGCCTGCCCAGATCGATTTTTTTCTGGATATACATGGTGACGTTTTGCCGGCGATACGCCTCAATCTCATGCCTTGCTCCACCATTGTCCTTAATAACGCACATACCCCGCGCCTTGGTGGAATATAGAGGCTTGAAAATCGCCTCGCCGTATTCCGCCACCGCGATGAGGGCCGCATCAATGTCTTCGGTGATGGTGGTCGGCGGCATTGGAATGCCGTTGGTCTGCAAGGTAATAGTACAGGCAAGGCGGTCGAGAACCCGGAGAATTATTTCCGGTTTTGAAAATATAGGCATGCCCTTCTCGCTCAGGTAGCGAAGGGTTTCCAGGCGGTCCAATAACTCGGGAACATAGGGAGAACCGATTTTTTTAATCAGCATGCCGTCAAGATCGCTGAGTTCGTTATTCTCATAGTAGATCCTGCCGTCCGGCAGGGAAAGGCGGATTTTCGCCATATCCACCAAAAGCCTGTATCCGGTCGCCGCTTCAACCGCGTCGGCAAGCCTTTCCGATGACCAGCCACCCGAGGTTCCCACTACCGCAATTTTCATCTTTTCCTTTCCTTGTCAATAATAGAGTATCGCCTCAGGCAGACGGAACTCCCGCCAGGGCCGTTTTCCCTCGTGAAAACAGATAATTTTTTTCATTAAAAAATTGGCCCGCAGGCTCATCTCCTTGGCAAAGGCAGCGTTTAATTCGAACCGGGTGGAGGTGAGAAAGGAACGGGCCATGGCCAGGGTCAGTCTGGCGTCAAAGGTGGTGTCTCCCTCTTTTTCGCAAAATTCACGGGCAAAGGAGAGGATCGAGCCGATAACATAATGAATTCGCTGTCTGATGGGGGGATCAAATACCGGCATGCGAAAATTAGAAATAAGAATAACCGAGATGTCCTGAAGAAGACCCGTGTGCCTGGAACGGTAGAGATCAATAAAATGGACATGTTTGGTCTCATAGTCAAAAAGGATGTTATTCATGTTGAAATCCCCGTGAATAAACACGGAAAAAGGGGCCGGCAGCAACCGTTCCACAAAATGACATTTTTTGACCAGCTCGGTAGTGGATTCAATGGTTAAACTGCCAAGCTGTTTGTGATTACGAATATGCTCCGGATGCACTCTGCTGATGGCGTCAAGCCGGGCGAGGAGCTGCTTCATATAGTTTACTTCAGAGGCGCCCGGTTTTTTTGTTTTTTGCCAGATCTGCAAAAGAATCTGCTCCAGATGGAAAATGGCGTTTTCGAACACATCCCTGTCCGCCGTCAGAATGATTTCATCCATGGTCTGCCCGCTCATGAACTCGATGAGCAGGGAGGCGTTATCCTCATCATCCTCATGAAATGAAAAAATACGCGGCGCCAGGCCGGGAATGATTCCGCCCCATTTCTCGATACTCTCTTTTTCCTTTTTTATCTTTGCCAGATTGCCGGTTTTGAAGATCGATTCCTGTCCTTCTTTGATGCCGGTCAGCCTGGCAGGACAGACCTTTGTTATATTGCAGCCGGAACGGGTTCCCCAGAAGGAATGAAAGTGAAGCTTATCAATCGGCAGATTCAGCTGGGATTTGGTCAGGGTTTGTTGCAACGCCTCAAACTGTCTGATTTTTATTTTCTCACCCATAATGGCAAAAAGAATGGCTTCGCCGATATTTAAAAGGGAGTCGCCTATTCTTTCCAGATATCTGAAAATAAAAAGAATAGTGATAAAGGTTTCAATATTTTCCCCCCGGCGAAGTTCAACCATAATGCGGTCGAAATGCTCCTTGTACAACCGGTCGAGATCAAATTCCGATTTACAGATGCGCAGGGCGTCGCCAAGATTTTTATTAAGGGTGGCCGGGGCAACCTGGTTCAGGCCTGCCGAAATAATGTCGCACATTTTCATAAAATCAAAGCTCAGCCATAGGGAACGGTCAAAGAGAAACTCAACTTGACGGGTGATATTAACGCTGAAATCGGCAATCCGTTCCAGGTTGACGGTTATGATATGTGTGGAGCGTATCAGGTTAATGGCCGTCTGATTCGTCTCTCCAGAGCAGTTCATGGCTGAGAAACAATCATTTTCAATGGTTGATTTCAGGTTGTCAATGTAATCATCGCGGGAAACAACCATATTAAAAAGATGTTGTTCAAAGGTATTGAGATAGGTAAATGTTGTATTTGCCTGACCAATAACTTCGGTGATGAGAAAGTTAAAATTTTCTTGAATGCCGGTAAAGTTGATCATGGTCCGCCTAGCTGCCGATGGTCATCGTCTTTGTGTCGCTGTCCTTCCCCTCGCCGTTGCTGGTCCAGCTCATTTTGATTGACAGCTTGTTCTCACGTCCCTTTTTCCTGGCGCGAACAGCAAAACGGAACAGTTGATCTATTTCAAGAACAATTTCTTTGTCTTCCGACTTGAGAACGATCCTGCGATTTTCCATAGACTCGAGAAGGGAGTTGAAATATCGTTTGACCGATTCTATATCCTGTATGGATTCATAAGAAAATTTGTCCTGAGGCATGGCTCTTCTCCTGAAAATAAGGGCTCAAGTAAAAATAAGTTGGACAATATTGCGCTCAGATTTAGGTCGGATTGGGCCGATTGTGAGGTTACAAAACCGCAGGACTAGCAGCGCTGATTTGAGGATTTTGTAACCTCACAATC
>JAYEJK010000480.1:0-6676 GCA_034660535.1 Thermodesulfobacteriota bacterium
GATCCAGACATCTTACCCTGAATTTTTTGAGAAGTTACCAATTCTCTTTGCGTATACGCAGGTAAATATTCGGCCACCCCATCTACATAAAAACAACGTCTTATGTAGGTCGGGTTAGGCCGATAGGCCGTAACCCGACGCTTTCAACCTGGTTTTTGTCGGGTTACGCTTCGCTAACCCGACCTACACAATTGATTTTATTGGGGAAAGGGTTGGCCAAATATTTACATACGCAGTATAACAAAACGTGTTATTTCAATCAGTTACAAAAAACCATAATTCTACCCGCACAGCTCGCAAATTTTGAATTTGGGCCTTTGCATGGGCCTTTGCATGGAAACTGAAGAGTCTGAGGTTTTTATGTTATACCGGACTTGATCCGAAATCCGTAATCTGTATCATGTTGAAATTAGGGCATCTACTTTTATTCCCATTACAAGAACTTGCTTATCTCGCCTCCCGGCACTGCAATAATGCTGTCTGCAACAGGATACGGCTGACTGGTCCTGGACGCCACATACCCTTTGATTACGCTTTTGTCCCCGTACATTTTTTTCAATGCCTTAATGCCTCGTAAACTGGAGTGCCCCGGCTGTTCGGAATATTTAGCTTCTATTGCCGTAAACCGAGCGCCCTGCTCTACAAGGAGATCCACTTCCTCTCCACTGCCTGTACGCCAGAACCAAAGGGGGATATTTTTGCCGCGGGAATAAAAATACTTAACCACTTCCATCACAACATGGGTTTCCCAGAGGGCCCCAACTACCGGATGCCGGACCACGTTTCCCCAGCTTTCAAAGCCCATCAGGAATACGGCCATGCCAATATCGCACATGTAAAGTTTGGGCGATTTGACAAGACGCTTACCCAAATTACGGTAATACGGTTCCAGCAAAAAAATCTGCCCGGAAGTCTGCAAAACAGAAATCCACTTTTTGGCAGTATTTGGCGCAATCCCAACGTCCCTGGCCAATTCTGAATACGACAGGATCTGCCCTGTACGCATGGCTAATGCCCTTAAGAGGCGTTCAAAATCTCTCAGATTTCCGACATTCAGAATATTGCGGACATCCCTCTCCAGGTAGGTGCTTAAATAGGATACGAACCAGAAATGCGGGTTAATATTCTGCCGGGAATAAAGTTCTGGGTAGCCTCCTTTGCTTAAATAAGAAGTCTCTCCATGATCAGGTATTGTTCCAGTCACTTCTTCCAGTGAAAGATTCAGCATGTTCAGCACGCCGCATCTTCCAGCCAGGCTTTCCGCCACTCCCTGCATCAGTAAAAAATTCTGGGAACCGGTAAGAAGAAAGCGATTAGGGCGTTTGTCCTGATCCACTATGGTCTTAATATGTCGGAAGATCGAAGGGGCATATTGAACTTCATCAATTATCACAGGTTCTTGATATCCCCGGAGAAACGTTTCCGGACTCTGTTCTGCTGCCGCGGCTTGAGATGGCAGATCAAGCGAGACATAGGAACAATCTGGAAAGACTCTACGCGCGAGGGATGTTTTCCCGACCTGACGAGCGCCTGTGAGCACAACAACAGGAAATTGAGTAAAAAGCGCCTTCAGAGTAGATTCGTATTTTCTTGAAACCCACATGCGAATATTTTGCAATATGGTTGCAAAAATGTCAACTAAAAAAATCTTGCCTGATGGAACTTCCGTGTTTTTTACGTAAAGTGCTTTTATAAGCTTCTCAACAGCAAGATGTCCAAAAAAGAGAGCATAAGAATAATCCTTTTTATCAAAAGAGGCTCGGATACACTATTCGCTTCTTCCGCCTCGGTTGCCCAGAATTTGATAATATCATCTCACTGGGTTACAGATAGAACTTGGAGATAATTTCGCAATGGCTTATGCACCTTTTTGCGCTAACGACGTTATAGGACACTATAACCCTATACCCGAGCCGGCAACCATGCTGCTGTTCGGCACCGGTCTTGCCGGTCTCCGCAGGAGGAAAAACAGATCATAATGCTTTAAAATTTTGCGGCTGTGAAGCTGATCCTCAGTATTTTTACAGTTGCTACTTTCTTTATCAAACACCCGGTTTTCGCTTCATGCGAAAGGCGGGTGTTTTTCGTTTATCTCGTTCCCATGCTCCTGCGTGGGGGAAAGGGACACTCGAAAAAGGGGCTCATAATCTTGACAAATCCAACAATGGAAACAGGTAAATAAAACTTTTATAGCCCCCATTCATACCAGCGCCATAAGAAATCGACTGGCGGGAATGACATGAATGTCGCTTTTTCTATCAAGATAATGATGTTTCTCATCCATGGTCACCAGGAATTTCTGCTGCACTTTGAGCCGTTGAGCAAAATAATTCAGCGCCTTAGCCGGTCCTCTGGTTAACTTGCATTCCACCATGAACCACGGGGTTTCTCCCCAGGTTACAAGAAAGTCCACTTCACGCCCTTGACGATCCCGGAGATACCGGAGTTTTGCCTTAATCCCGAATGCGTTATGATAAAAATCACAAAATTTCAGCAGATGCGAACCAACCATATTTTCAAACCGGTTACCCTCTGATTCAATTTCCGACCAATCCCACAGATAGTATTTAGATTCTTTTTTCAGGGCTCTTTCCAGCCGATAGTGATACGGCATGACTTTAAAGCAGTAATAGTTACGGCAAAGAAGGTCCATCCAGTTAATGATAGTTTTGGGACTGGTCTGGACATCCTCGGACAGGGATGCCAGAGATAAAGGGGACGCCACACGTCTTGGCAGGAGAGCGCCCAACAGCTCAACCTGTGATAAAAAGCGAACTTTCTCCGAGTCGCGGATATCTTCACGGAAAATTCGCTCAAAACGTTCATTTTGCCAGCGCAGAAGAGTTCGCTCTGAGCCTTCGAGCAGAGGCTCGGGGAAACCCCCAAATCGGAAAAGCTCTGAAAAATTCAAGCCGGCCTGATCAAATTCCAGAGCATGGCGCTGCTTCGGCATTTGAAAACCTGGGAATTGCTGATTAAACTCTTTCAGGCTGAAAGGATGAAGAACGTGGTAGTGGTAGCGGCCCAGTAAAGAATCCCCCGATCTCCGGTAGACATCCAGACGGGAACTGCCGGTAACAATTATTTTTTCATCGTTTAAGCGGGTATCCCAGATGCCTTTGATGTGGTTTTTCCATTTGTCATACTTGTGAATTTCGTCAAACACGATACACTCTGTTTTGGGCGGCCATTGCTGGCTTATGATCTGAATTTTATGTTGAGGATTGTCCCAGTTAAAATAAACGTGGCGGCTATGTTCTTGTGCCAGGAATGTGGCCAGAGTTGTTTTGCCGACTTGCCGGGGGCCACCGATAAAGACCATCTTTTTTTTCAGGTCTTCTCGCAGGAAGCTCGATAAATATCGTACACGCATATGACAAAAGTATATCCAAGGTAAAAATTGTCAAGACAAAAAGGCCTTATAGGTAAAAATTGTCATGATTCAAAAAAAAGGGGGGGGGAACATGGGCAGTGTTTATAAGTTGCATTAATAAATTTGCACTTTCATTTCACCCTATTGCCTCACACGTTGAGTTATTTGTTGATCAAAGGCATATTTTCTCCGGTAGCCGCGGGGAGTTATCATTTTGTCCTGCCAGATAAAGGTGGTGGAATTTCCGATAATAACTGTTGTTTGCATATCGATTTCCTGGTCCGGCATGGCTTGCAGGGTGGTCAGGCGGATCAGTTCATTTTCCCTGGTGGCGCCGGTGACAATACCGGCCGGAGTATTTCCCTCCCGGTATTTCATAATAATCTCCTGAGCCTGGACGATCTGACTTGTCCGTTTTTTGGATTTTGGATTGTAGAGAACAATAACAAAATCGGCTGCAGCCGCTGCTTCCAGGCGTTGCTCGATAACTTCCCATGGGGTCAGCAAATCGGAAAGACTGATCACGGCAAAGTCGTGCATCAATGGAGCGCCGAGGAGCGCCGCACAACTGTTTAAAGCGGCAATGCCGGGAACAATGGTAATGGGCGCCCCGGCGTTCCGTTCCCTGGCCAGTTCAAAGACAAGGCCGGCCATGGCATAGATGCCCGGATCGCCGCCGCAGACAAGAACCACATCTTTCCCCTGTTCGGCCAGGTCAAGGGCCTGGCCGCAGCGGTCAACCTCCTTCATCATGGTTGAGGAGATAAGCTCCTGCTTTTTTGGGACGATAATATCGTCAAGCTTCTCCAGGTAGGTTTGGTATCCGATAATAATCTGGGCCTTTTCAATGGCCTGCCTGGCCTTGGGGGTCAGGTGATCCGTGGAACCGGGGCCGGTTCCGACCACGGTGAGACAACCTGTGCCACGGCTATTGTTACATCCGTCCATTTTGTTTTCCTTATGATCAGTTTTGGACTTTTGGCGCTTAAAATGGCCGCCGGTTCGGCTACCCCCTGGACGCCGAGGGCTTTCATGGCTGCCGGAGAAACGGTTATGTTTTTTACGCTGTTAAGCTGGTCCGGGGTGAAAAAATCTATCTCATATCCCTGGCTGCGGCCAAAATCAATAAGTCCGTGTTCGTCCTTTTTGGCATCAGCGGAAGCCAGATTGCGGATGGATTCCAGGGCAATGTTATTGGCGGCGCAGGTTTGGCTCAGGGCCTCGCTGATCTGCTGCTTCGTTGCGCCGCGATTACAGCCGATACCCGCCACCAGGGCTTTTGGATGCAAAATAAGTCCCCTGACCGCTAAATCTGTTTTGCAAGTGATTACCAGGTCAGCGGTGTCCGGAGATCCGGTCAGTTTAAAATCATCAGGGATTGCCGGCAGGTCAAAGTCGCTGTACAGACTCACCATGCCGTCATTGACCAGGCAGCCCATTGCCTTGGTAAGTTTTTTGCGATCCCTGACCGCAAGCTCCATATCCCCTGCCCAGAGATCAATGGCAGTATGGTTAAGAACATCAGAGGCTGTGGTGATCACCGCCTGCCCGCCGCTGATTTTGGCCAGCAGGCGGGCCAGTTTATTAGCGCCGCCCATGTGGCCGGACAAAAGAGAAACAACAAAATTTCCCTTTTCGTCGCAGACCAGTACCGCGGGATCGATCTGTTTATCCCGGAGATATGGCTGGATGGCGCGGACAACAATACCGGCGGCCATGATAAAAACCAGTGAATTATACTCCGGCCAGACCTGATTTAAGGTAGACGCCAGGTTTCCCCTGCAGAAAAAGACCCGGCAGTCAGCCAGTTGGGCGCTGATTTGCTCTGCCAGCCGGTTTCCACCCCTGGTAAGAGTCAGAATAGCGGTTTTCACTTTTTCCCCTGCCTGTATTCATGACTAAAGGCGGCATCATATAATTTTGAGGCATTTCCTGATTTGCCCAGCACATCGCCTACCACAATCATTGCAGTTTTGCGGATCCCGGCCTCTGCCGTCTTTTTGCCTATATCATCAAGGCAGCCTCGAACAATACGTTCATCCGGCCAGCCGGCCTTTTCCACCACTGCCGCCGGAGTTTGACCTGGATAACCGCCTGAAAGCAATTCTTTGACTACTGTATCGATTAAGGAGACAGACAAAAAGATCATCATGGTGGCCCTGGCTGCGGCCAGTCGGCTGAGACTTTCCCTGTCCGGAGTCGGCGTCCTGCCCGCCTGCCGGGTAAAAATTACGGTCTGGGAAATTCCGGGCACGGTCAGCTCTATTTTGAGCGCTGCCGCGGCTGCCGTGGCCGAGGTCACGCCCGGAACAATTTCATAAGGGATTCCAAGATTATCAAGAGCGCGCATCTGTTCATGTATGGCGCCGTAAAAAGCCGGATCGCCTGTATGGAGACGCACCACCCTTTTCCCGGCCGCATGCCCTGTTGCCATCAGGTTGATGATCTTTTTGAGATCCAGACCAGCGGAATTATGAATTTCAGCGGTGAGACCGTCCAGCAGGGCGGGATTAACCAGGCTGCCTGCATAAATAATAACATCGGCCCGGTCAAGAAGTTTTCCAGCCTTAAGGGTTATCAGTTCCGGATCACCAGGTCCGGCGCCGACAAACATTACAGGGTTATTAATATTCATACAGGTCTTGTTTGGTTAGTTGGTTTGATTGGTTTGATTGGTTAGTTGGTTTAGTTGGTTAGTTGGTTTAGTTGGTTTAGTTGGTTTAGTTGGTTTAGTTGGTTTGATTGGTTAGTTGGTTTGATTGGTTAGTTGGTTGGTTGGTTGAATTTGTTAACCAACTGACCAAACTAACCAACAATTGATTGTTTTCGTACCAGGATTGTTGAAAAATAGTGCGGGTTTTTCACTTTGCGGATATTCGGATAAATTTTTTCTCCATCAAGGCCGCAACGCTCGATTAAAACTGCCTGGTTAATGAGATCAAGTTCTTCCAGGATGCGGATCAGCCGACCCATGGTCCTGTGCACCTTCATCAGTATCACGGAATCGGTAAGGGTCAGGATTTGCCGCAAGCGATCGTCTGCAAAGGCCGCCGGGACCACTGATACCATGTCGTCGCCAAGCCCGGCCGGCAGTCCGGCTGTGGCGCAGCAACATGCTATGGCGCTGATGCCGGGAATAATTGAAACAATTAGCTCGGGCCGCATGGTCTGCAGGCTTGCCTGGACATAAAAACCAGTGGAATAGAATGCCGGATCGCCAAGGGTCGGAAAGGCTACATCAAGGCCCTGGTCAAGATATGCAAGAATATGCCGGGCCGCCTGCTGCCAGGTATCGGTTACCTG
>JAYEJK010000481.1:0-6631 GCA_034660535.1 Thermodesulfobacteriota bacterium
TGATTCGAGTCATGCGCATTTATGAAATCGCCTGGTCACCGAGCCAAAAAGGAGACACGGACAAACAAGTTTGTCCATGCCACCCATCACCCATCGCCTCCCCCAAATCCGTTATAATCAGGAAAAACTTTAGCTGTGCGGGTAGAATTACGTTTGTAACTTCTCAATAAGTCCTGGTAACAACTACTGGATTCCCGCTGGAAACATGCGGGAATCCAGAAATGTATTGGTTTCAAAAACGACCGCCACTTATTGAATTGAGAAGTTACATTTCCCAGACGTTTAATTATTTTTTAGACAATATATTTCGTAACTTCTCAATAAGTGGTGGTAGCAAAATTTGAATATTCTTTTCTGGATTCCCGCTAACTGCATGCGGGAATGACGGACCTGGAGCTTGGATGGTCATTCCCGCATGTCTTTAGCGGGAATCCAGGAGTTTGGCCACCACTTATTGAGAAGTTACCTGTGTCCGCCATGCCTCCGGCGCCTTATCTCCTCTGCCTTCCCTTCATATTTTTTCTTTTCCGAGAACATGAGGCATTCCATCCCTGAATTGGCATACACAACCGCGGCCGGGAACAGCGCCGACTTAAAGCCAACGGCCCTGCAGCCGTATGGATGCGCTGATTCATAGGTAATATAGAAATGCGAGCAGTGGAAACAATTGGGCCGCGCTGTTTGAGACTTGCTCTTATTCATATGTCCTAACCCAGATAAACTGGAATTTTTAAAGGTCCCGGACTCTGTTCAGTACCCCCTTGAGGGGTATAAAAAACAAGAAAATTACCACTAAGGTACTAAACGTTCACCATGTGTCTGCCTGATTATGGCTTCAGCCGGTCAACCGATTCCTCCAGTCCTTTCAGCAGGACATACCTGCCGAGAGTAACGACTTTGCACGGAAAACTGTTTACAAAAAGGGAATTGTCGCAAAGACCGCCGGACAGGTATATTTTTTCAGGTGAGTGAACAAAACGAAAGGCATTGATTGCAATTCCCTTCACAAATTTGGCAACTGCCTCTGATACCGGCACCCCGCTGATTACCGCATCAAATATGTGGCTCATGCCGAGCACGCCGCAGGTAATGGAAAAGGTCTGATCGGGAACCGCGAGTTCTTCGTAATCAAGCTCATAATAACGCTCCAGCAACTCGATCGTAAACCCCATGGATGCCCCGCATTCGGCATTCCAGCCCATATCCTTCAAACTGCCGTTCGCATACTGGATATATTTAATGTCACGACCCCCGCAGTCAAGCAGGACATAGTCAGGCTCTTTAATAAGCGCCTCCCCTCCCCTGGCCAGGGCTATGAGTTCATTAACATAATCACCTGCGAATCGTTTGCCGTTATGTCCCGTGGCAAGAGATACATGGATGTCGGACGGCAGATCTCTTGTGGCCGTTATTGTTGGACCGGCCTTTGGGTCTGAAAGATCTAAAAATTTGCAATATGACGTACCGAAATCTCCCAGGATCATGACGTAACTCCGGTCAATTCCAGAAACGCCTGGACTTTTGCCTTGGCGCTATTCGTTGTGTTGACATCCACGTCAAGGTAAAGGGCACGGGGATGTCTGCCTGAAAGTAGTCTGGCCAACGCAGTCTTTGCGCAAAACGTCTGCGCAAAAAAAACGGTCGGAACATCAGGGTTGAAATATGCCTCAAGTTCCGCATCAGCCGGGGTTTTATTCTCCATACACCGGGTCCATCCGTAGACATGGGTAGTATCCGGAAAAAATGAAAGAATGGAAAAATCCCGCGGCGGCACACCCCAGAAACCGGCTGCAGGCCGGCACGAATCAGGGAGGGCGGATGGCGGATTTGCGGATTTCACACCTTCCGTAATGGCAATCATTTTTTCGGTCAGGTCCATCCTTGCCCGGCAAAAGGGCGCTCCAACGGTTTCGCGATCCTCATTCCTGGTGCACAGGACAGGGACTGAAAATATATCGTCCAATACGGCCGCCACATGAAAAGCGCTGTTACACTTGCCGGGACCGGTATCCACAATTATAGCATCAAGATCCAGGTGAAGCGCGTTCAAGACCACCGTTCTGAGAACCGCACAATAGACCCTGGGCAGATACGGGGCCGTATATTCCATGTCGGTCCTGACAAGAAGCGCATCAAGATCATGTATAACCACCTGCCTCTCATTGAGATGCCGTATGACATCCACAGGCGGCATACCCACTATCCCCACATTTACAAAAGGTTCTAACCGCCTGAGTTCTGAAAGGGAACATGCAGAAGGTATAATGTTTTTTTTCTTCATAAATAAAAACTTTTCACGATCTTCCGCGGTCCTGGCGTAGAATCAACAAAAATCCAAAAATCCCGCAAAAAAGATGGATAACCCATGAGGCAAACGCCGGATGAAGATATTCCGCCCTGGCCAGAGATTGAGCCGTACTCCAGGCGCCCCATGCCGCAAAAGCCAGCCCGCAGCTCAGTGGAATTGCCAGGACCAGATCACTTCCACGCCTATGGTGAACCATGAGAAGTACGGGGATACCCAGCAAGATAAGCGGCATCCCGAGAAAGATGTGGGAAAGCCGCTGATGGAATTTCCATCTCGCTTCACTGAAGCTCTGATCTTTCTCGGAACGTGCCTCGAAAAATAGTGTTGAAAGAGATTTTTCATTCATACGATAAATGGAAACAAAAAAGTCCGAAGGTATTTCTTTCAAGGCAAAACCGGTCTGTTCAAAGATCTCTACATCATAACTGCCGTCCTTTTGCCTGCGTTTGAATTGACCGTTCTTAAAGGACCATTCCCCTTCCCGCCATGCAGCGGTCTCTGCCGAAAGCACAAAGGAGGAATGATATTCATCGTCCCAGGCTATATACGAAAACTTAGTAAAATTATTTTTCTTCGGATCAGGCCTGCCAAAGGAATAAATTCCCTTTTCTCCCTTGAAAAAGACCCTGTTGTTTCTTTGAATTCCCTTGGGAATTTTGGACCGGACATCCTGGTACCATATCTTGTTGGTCATAGAAACGCTGACCGGCGTCAGCCACTGCCCGGATGCCAGGGTAAATATTGTGAACAGCAATGCACCAACCAGCACAGGCGCTACGATGCGGACGACACTGATCCCTCCCGCCTTCAAGGCCATGAACTCAAAATTTCGGTTCAAAAGGCCAATGGTGATTATACCGGCCAGTAGCACGCACACCGGCATCAACTGTTCGAAAATAAAAGGGATCTTGAAAGCAAGATATTTTAACACAAAAACCACAGGCTTGTGGGCATCGAAAAAGTTGTCAACCCGTTCAAAGAAATCAACCAGGAGATATATTGCGATCAGTGAACTCAAGACAAGCAACAGATTCTTTGAGAACTGCCCCAGCAGATATCTATCTAAAAGTTTCAACAAGATACCCCCATGTTTGAATTATGAATGATGAATGATGAATTTTTTCACGCTATTCATAATTCATAATTCATCATTTACATCTCTCCGGCTCTCCGGATGAGATATATTGCAATCAGGCCGAACAGTATATTCGGCATCCACATGACAATACTCACAGGCAAGGTCCCGCTCTCGCTTATGGATTTTCCAGCAGTGATCAAAATATAATAAAAAACAAAGAAAGCCAATCCTGCCGGGAGCCCCAAAGAACGAGCGCCGGGTCTGGACTGAAGAGCAAGCGGCAGTCCCAGAAGACTCAGGATCAGACAGCATGCGGATAAGACCAGCCTCTTATGGTACTCGATCAACATTGTGGTCCCTTTTTTAGTATTACGGCCGTAATGGTCAGCCCGTTCAAGCAGCTCTTTCTGAGACATCTCGCCCTTTCCCACGTATGATGCACGGTCGTCCCCGATGAACTTGGGATTCTCCATGGGCAATTCGAGTTCATATCTTTTAAACTCGACAGTCTGGGTAGTTTCGCCGATGGAACGATGAATAGTACCGTCAAAAAGGATCAACGTGATGCGCATGTCATCCACGTACGAATTGAGATTCCCGGTCCTTGCAACAACATTCAACGTGGCGCCTTTGTGCCTCATGTCAGACACATATACGCCGTGCCACTGGTTGTCATCCGAATCTATCCTGTCGATATAGATAACCAGGTTTTTGATCCCTTCACTGAAATGGTGTTCGGTAAGCCCCTTGTCAATTTTTTCCTTTGCCAACTGGAACAGAAGCCTTTTCATGGAAACATTGCCTTGCGGAATCAAACTGACGGCACAGAGGCCCGTCAACAGCGCCGTGCACAAAGAAAAGACCACAACAGGAGGAAGCAGTCGGTAAAATCCAATGCCGCAGGCCTTGATCGCCATAATTTCGTTGTCAGCGGAAAGCCGGCTGAAACAGATAATCACGCCCATCATACCGGCCATGGGGAGTGAAAAAAGGAAAAGATTCGGGAAAATATAGGCGCAGATACGTAAAAAATCGGAAAAACTGATACTGAAATTAAAGATCGTGTCCAAAAAAGGCACCAGCTTGCCCAGAAAGAGTATGCCATTCAATATCAAAAAACTGGAAAAGAAGGGGGCAAGGATTTCGGTAAAGAGATACGTATGCAGCAGTATAGGCATTAGGGATCGTGTATGGAAACAATTAATTAAATAAATTTATCACAGGTTACGGGTTATACGGGTTACAGGTTGCAACCTGCAAAAAAATACCATATATCACACCTTGTATCACCGTTTTTCTCTGATCAACCCTCCCCACGCGAACACACACATTGAGTTTATTCCATGCTCCTGCTATAATCCGGCGCTAAACAATCGTCTTCTACTCCCATCCCGGCGGTTTCGAATCAGGTTGTCATTATGCAAGCATGCGTAAATCTTTATCAGGTTGAGGCGGATATCCCAAGCATCCAGGACAATAGAGGGGACCTGGACCGGCTGAGAAAGGCTTTGGCCATCAAGCTTTCCGGCCGAATGCCCATTATTCCGTTCAGACTACTGGCCCATGTTGCCCAGGGATTCCGTGAATCAGGCTTTAGCGGAACAGCGGTAATTAACGACCTCCCACACGGACCGGAACTGATTGAATTTCTCCCGGCCCCACCAATCGTGTTGCCTGGAATGGCCCTTGATCTCGGCACGACTCATCTTGAAGCCTCCTTGATTGATCTTATTACCGGCAAGGTCCTGGCCGTTGCCGACCGAATGAACTCCCAACTGGACTATGGAGCAGACATCCTGGAACGAATCCATTTCGCAACAAGGGATGACGGCCTTGACATCCTGCACAGGGCAGTAATCCAAAGCCTTAATGATCTTGCCGCACAACTCGGTAAAACGGCCTCTATTTCTCCAACAGAGATCCGTGCGCTAAGCGTATCCGGCAACACAACAATGATTCACTTGTTTCTAAAACTCAACCCATACCACATTTGCCGTGAACCATATATCCCCATGACAAACGCGCCTGCCCCATGTCCTGCCTCTGAACTAGGCCTGAACATCCATCCAGGAGCCCGCGCCTGGATTCTGCCCAGCGTGGGCAGTTATTTCGGTGGTGACCTCATTTCGGGCATCCTGGCATGTGACCTTGACCAAAAAAAAGAGATCTGCATGCTCATCGACGTTGGGACAAACGCCGAGGTTGTAATAGGCAACTCCGAATGGTTCATTGCCTGTGCCGGAGCAGCCGGCCCCGCACTGGAAGGCGGAGTTGCACGAATGGGCATGCGCGCAGGCAAAGGCGCCATTGAACACGTTAAAATAGACCCTGAAACCGGATCAATCAAATATACGACAATTGACAACAGCCCTCCCATGGGCATATGCGGTTCCGGCATCATCGACCTTGTTGCAGGTCTTTATTTGAACAGAATGATTGATGTAAGGGGGAAATTCATGCCTGCCAAAGCCGGCGGCCGCCTTATCCAGGACAAAGACGGCCCGGCATTTGTAGTCGCTCCTGCCAAAGAAACCGCGGACGGCACACCTGTATTGCTCGGCCAGATCGATCTTGATGCCCTGATACGGTCCAAGGCGGCCATGTATTCGATTCTGACTACGATCATCAACCAGGTGAGCATGAAATTCGAAGACCTTGAAAGTATCTTTGTGGCCGGCGCCTTCGGACGTCACATAGACCCGGGACAGGCCGTGGTTCTGGGCATGCTGCCCGACCTGCCGTTAAAGACTTATGTGCCCGTGGGAAACAGCTCTCTAAAAGGCGCTCAAAAAATCCTCCTTAACGCCTCTGCCCGGGATCGCTGCCATAAAATTGCAAAAAAAATCACGTACATTGAATTGAATGTAAACCAGGAGTTCATGATTCGCTTTTCAGGATCACGATTCATCCCTCATACGGATCACACTCTGTTCCCCTCTGTGCCGATTTTTACCGACGACTAAACCTGTCCATTTTCCCCATTTTGAACGTAAATTCAAAAAAAGGCACTAAATTAGCCCCTTTTTTTTCAGTATTGTTTCGTAATCCTCCAGTGACAGCGGACAGTCTATAAAATTCCTGAAATCCTTTTGTGCAAGCTTTAGAGGATGACAAACCGGGGCGCGTCCGGTTGCTGCAGCGCTTCCCACGCTTCGAGGCCGTTGACGGTCTCCACCGGCTCGTGCCCGGCCTTCTTCAGCGCCGCCGCCAGCATGCCGCGGCTGGTGAAATCATCTTCGGCGATC
>JAYEJK010000482.1:0-6620 GCA_034660535.1 Thermodesulfobacteriota bacterium
GACTTGGGGTCCACTTCACTAATATGGTGTCCCCCTGTTTGCACATCTCGAATATTTCTCCGGTATTGACTTCTTAGTGCAAACGTTTTATCATAAAAGAACTATGTTGGTAGGATCATGGGATGTCTCAAACAAGAACAGTCCCGCAACAGCGCACATTTGGAGGACAAGCTATGCTGGAAGTAACTGAAATTGCAATTAATTCCTTAAAGTCATATATGACTGAGAATAGTATCGACTCACCCATACGGGTGGCTCTCATGCAGGGCGGTTGAGCCGGTCCCTCACTGGGATTGGCTCTGGATGAGCCAAAGACAAAAGATTCAACTCTTGAACAGGACGGCATCACATTCGTAGTCGACAACGACCTCATGCAGAAATGCGGCGCCATTAAAATAGATTATCTCGCTGCAGGGTATCGCTCGGGTTTTAATATCACATCAACCGTTCCAGTCTCCAACGGATCAAGCTGCAACTATTCTTGTGGATCAAGCTCCTGCGGATAATTTACCATTTTCACGCTTTTTCAAAACCCCTGACCAACCCGGCCAGGGTTTTTTTTTACCTTGTAAGCATACACTCGTTCCCATACTCCGCGTAGGAATAAGAAATGAGTTACATACGAAATACGCGGCCTCGGTTGAGTGTTTTTTGTAAAACAGACCATTTTTTGTTTGACACTGTTCCATGCCCATTGTAAGCAAATATCAGGTTGTCCGTAATCGTTCACAGGCCCTCCATCTGAACGCGCCCAACGGAAGTGCCCTTGGGGTGCGATCAGCCCGGCTCACATATTACTTATATAGTGAGCCGAACTGCTAGCGCCCATATGGAGCGCCTGAGAACGATTACATTCTTAAGGAGTCTGCAAAATATGGGGCACCTCTGAACGGTTACGGTTGTCCACTAGTAGTCAATGACATTTGATTTTATCAATGTCGTAGGTTCCGGGTTCAAGATTTATTTGAAAAACCTGAAATTCTCATGTTTATGAAAATAAAATTCCATCTGCTACTCGCCTCAATACCCGCGTGCCTTTTGGCGTTTTTCCTTTCCGCCGGTTCGGTTAGCGCGGATAATGTCCGCAAGCCTGTCTGGGCCGGCCTTTTTTATCCATCATCAGGTTCCGAACTGAAACAGACTATTGACCGGCTCACCAGAAAGGCTGAAAAAACCAAAATCCGGATCCCTGAGGACAAATTTCTCAAGGCCGTCATCATGCCTCATGCCGGATATGTCTATTCAGGATGGACCGCTGCGCATGTTTCTCTGGTATTGCAGGAAAACCAATTCAACAAGGTGATCCTGATGGGCCCTGATCACCGTGTCGGCTTTAAAAACGGCGCAATAAGCGATGCGGAATCGTTTGAAACACCGCTCGGGCTTATCACTCTTCACGACGATGCGGCAAAGCTGCGCAGGGGTTCGGAAATGTTTCGGACTATCCCGGCCTCTGACCGGAGTGAACATTCACTTGAAGTTATCCTGCCGTTTTTACAGCAATATCTTAAAAAATTCAAGCTGGTGCCCATTGTTTTCGGGCCTGGGAATATTTCCCGATACATAGAACGGATTATGCCGCTGCTCGATAATGAGACGCTGCTTGCAGCCAGTTCGGATCTTTCACACTTTCTTACCTATTCAGAGGCAGTGGACAAAGATAAAGAAACAATCAATATGATTTTGAATCTGGAACCTGATAAACTCATTAAAGAAGGGAAAAGGGCCTGCGGCCTTGGACCTATACTGGTAATAGTTGACATTGCACGCCGAAACGGCTGGAAGCCGGTTCTGTTGCACTATTCAAACAGCGGAGACACTGCAGGAGATCGTTCAAGAGTGGTCGGTTATGCGGCCATAGCCTTTTACGGAGACTCATCAATGCAAAAGAATAATGATTCCGTCCGCGAAATCAGTCAGCAGCAGGGGCATACGCTTATAAAATCGGCAAGAAAGACAATTATGAACAAGCTGGGGCAAAAGTTGCCGGAAAAAGAGGCCGTTTCTCTGGCGGACGCCCTTAAAGATAACGATTTTTCGACTCGATCCGGGACATTTGTCACACTTAAAATTAAGGGCAGGCTGCGCGGCTGCATTGGGAACCTGTCTTCGTCAGAGACAATTTCAAACGGAATCAAACAAAATGCTCTAAACGCAGCGTTTAATGATTATCGATTTTCCCCCCTGACACTTGAAGAACTTGATGACGTGAAGATCGAGATCAGCATCTTAACCGTGCCTCAATCTCTTGAATACACTGACGGTGCGGACCTGATCTCATTATTGCGTGTGAATGTTGACGGCGTTATCATTCGCAAGGAATCATCCAGCGCGACATTTCTGCCGCAGGTCTGGGATAATTTCCCCGACCCGAAAGAATTCCTGTCACATCTATGCCGAAAGGCCGGTCTGCCTATTGATGCATGGAGCACCGGCAAACTCGAAGTATCAACCTATCAGGTCCGGAAATTCAAAGAAAAATAGTCCGCTATTGCCGAATGGATGAAGGGTGAAGGATGAAAAATGTCCATGCCATAGCCCGAGTCGTCATTGCCACCGGCATTTCGTCCATTGTGACGCAATTGCTGGTAATCCGCGAACTCCTGACACAGTTTTCAGGAAATGAATTCGTAATAGCGCTGACCCTGTTCAATTGGCTGGTCCTGGGCGGGATCGGAACCGGGCTTTCACATTTTGTCACACGGTTTCACAAAAAGGCCGGCATCCGCCTGCTTGGCCGGCTCTCCTTCCTGCTGGCAGCTCTCCCTGTAATTCAGATTATGGCAATCCGTATACTGAGGGATGATCTATTCATCCACGGCGCCTCAGTAGGTTTTTATCCTACCCTTACGTTCACATTTTTTTCCATTGCGCCGTACTGCTTATTGGTCGGCTTTGTCCTGCCATACAGCCTGTTTGCGCTCAGGTCCGAGTTCCCGGACTATCCAGGCGCGCGCGTCTACATCCTTGACAATATCGGTGATGTGTCGGGCGGGGCGTTTTTTTCATTTGTACTGGTTTTCCTGGTTTCCCCGTTAACGGCCGTATTCTTTTCCAGTCTGCCCTTGCTGGTATCAACTTGGCTCCTGTTTCCGGCGCAACGCAGGTATTCGCCGACCATACTTTTTTATGCGCTGCTTACCCTTTCGACTCTTATTGCAGGAATCTGTTTTGAGACCGAATCATTAAAGCCCCGTGAGGGTAAACTGGTCTATTACCATGACTCCCGTTACAACCGCATTACCGTCCACCAGGATATGGAACAGTACACCCTGTTTACCGACGGCACACCCGTGTTCAGCAACCAGAACCTGGAAATGGCCGAAGAGACCGTCCACTATTCCTTGTCCCAGTTGGAAGATGTGCAGGATGTCCTCCTGGTCTCCGCACAGGGCGGAATGATGATAGAGGTCGAAAAATACAGCCCAAAAGCAGTTGATTACGTAGAACTGGATCCTGAAATCACCACTGTCCAGTTTAACTTCGGACTCTTAAAAAGGATTCCCGGATTAAACATAATTCATAAGGATGGACGCGCCTATCTGACGGAAACCGACAGAACGTATGACGCCATAATTGTGAACCTGCCGGAACCGGAGACGTTTCAGATAAACCGGTTCTACACAGACAGATTCTTTGGACTGATAAAAGAGCATCTTGCACCGCACGGTATTTACAGTTTTTCAATGCAGGGATTTGACAACTACCTTGCAGAACCTCAACGCCGGAAGCTCTCTTCCCTGTATAACACTGTGAAGAAACACTTTGCAAACGTACTGCTGCTGCCGGGTCAAAAGGTCTTTTTTCTGTGCAGCGACCAACCGTTAACAACCGACATCCCGCATATTCTTGATAAAAAAAATATTGAGACAAACTACATCAGTTATTTCTTTGAGGGTAATATAACCACTGAAAGGATCAAATACTTAAATGATCTCATGGACCCGACCGTCCCCGAAAATTTGGACAACTCCCCGCGGCTGATGAAATTGATGTTTTCCCAGTGGTTCACCAAATTTTCCACCTCTCCGACAGGCTTCATGATTATCCTGGCAGTGCTGTGCCTTATCTACCTGGCTCGCATTTCCAGGGAGGAATTCGTGCTCTTTTCAACCGGATGTATGACCATGGGCTGCGAAATCCTGGTTATCTTCGCGTTTCAGATTTTTTTCGGGTATATTTATCTTCAGATCGGCATAATCGTAACTCTCTTCCTGGCAGGATTGATGCCCGGCGCCTGGTTTGGAAGCAGGCTGAGCCACATGGGGGCTAAAACCCTGGCCCTGACCGATATCTTCCTGATTATCATGATGGGACTGCTGATCTTGGGTCTATTAAAGTGTGGAGACCGGCTGCCTGTTGTATCTTTCCTGATTTTCGGGTTCCTTGTCTCGCTGGCCTGCGGTTTTCAGTTTCCTGTGGCCCTTTACCTGAGGGGTGGCGACAACCCTGCGGCAACGCGTACTTTTTCAGCCGATCTTATCGGCGCTGCATGCGGGACACTGGTAACCAGCATTGTTTTGATCCCCTATTTAGGGATCGTGTGGGCTGCGGCCGGACTGATCGGCCTTAAATTTGTAAGTCTTGCCGTAATAGGACTAACCCATGAAAAAAATCAATAGACGCCGGTTTATTATGTGCAGCGCGGCCCTGCTCTCTACTTCCATGCCGGCCCATGCGCTTTGGCCGTTTTTAGATGAAAAAAATGAACCTGCCGGGTCTGCCGACATAACCGGGAAGATCTTTAAAGGAGATGCGCCGGAAAAACCGTGGAAATGGTCCCATGAGGGGTTTCTTTATGAGAAGCTGTCAGGCGGCAGGGTTATGTGCGGCATATGCCCGCATAGGTGCATGCTCGCGCCTGGAGACAGAAGCGTCTGCCGGTCCAAGGTCAATATTGACGGTACCCTGTACAGCCTGGCGTATGGAAATCCCTGTTCCATAAATGTTGATCCGATAGAAAAAAAACCGCTTTACCACTTCAAACCAAGGTCAAGGGCCTTTTCCCTGGCCGCCGCAGGATGCAACTTTCGTTGTCTGAACTGCCAGAACTGGGAGATATCTCAGGTCAAGCCTCATGAAGTCCGCCATTATGAACTATTTCCGCCGGACGTGGTCAAAAAGGCCCGGCAGGTCAAAGCAATCTCGATCGCCTACACTTATTCCGAGGCAGTCACATATTTTGAATACATGATTGACATTGCAAGGCTTGCAAAGGAACAAGGGCTGCACAATCTGTGGATATCAAACGGCTATATAAACAGGAAGCCTTTACTTGAATTGTGCAAGGTCCTGGACGCGGCAAATGTGAATTTGAAGGCACAGAGTGACGCAATCTATCGAAAACTTTGCGGAGGGAGGCTGGAACCGGTCTTAGATACTTTCAGGACCCTGCATGAAAAGGGGATACATTTTGAAATGACAAACCTGGTTGTGCCGGGATATGTTGACGACCCGGATCTTGTAAAACGGATGTGCGCCTGGATACTCAAGGATCTTGGTCCTGACTATCCCCTTCACTTCCTGCGCTTTTTCACTCAATACAAGCTGGACCGGCTGCCGCCCACGCCCATCTCGACCCTGGTCCGGTTCCGAGAACTGGCCATGCGGGAGGGAATCCGGTACGTATATACCGGAAACATCCCTGTTCATGAGGGGAATAACACGTACTGCCACAACTGTAAAAAGCTACTCATCGAGCGGAGGGGATATCATATAACAATCAACAACATGATAGGAAATCAATGTAAATTCTGCAAGACCGTGATCCCGGGAGTTTGGAATGATGAATGATGAATTATGAATTATGAATTATGAATTATGAATCAATGTCATTAAATTAAGAGTAACTGTATACTTTCGGCATAACTCCCCCCTTTGTAAAGGGGGGCCGGGGGGGGATTTAAACCAGGCAGGACTGGCAAGGCACGTGTTTACTGATGAACAACCTGGATAAAATCCCCCTAAATCTCTCTTTGCAAAGGGGGACTTGAATATAACTGATGGGGGTTTATGATGAAGAGATTTGAGCAATTCAGTGACAGGACAATCAATCTGGAAAACATCAAAAACAGCGGCCGACTGGCTGAGTTTGGTATTACGTGCAGGTACCTGCCGGATCCTCCAGAGGATTATGATGAATTTGAATTCGGGACCGATTATAAGGGCAAACAGGATATTGGAATAATGGTGACCATAGAATTAATGCAGATCAAACGGCTCAGGTTTGGGCTCATTGATCCGGACGACCCGGATATTGTCAGGCCGATTGGCGATGCCCTGGACGGATTTCTGGATCAAAAAGCCGACACACTCCTGGACTTTTTTAATTTTATCACCCGGTGATTTACATCTGCAGTGAGTTAGATCCTTGCATGCTGGAGAAAACCAATGATAAGTTGCCCGGAATGCAATTCGCAAAATCCTGATGGAGCCAGGTTCTGCAATGCATGTGGGAGCAAGATCGAATTCGCATGCCCACAGTGCGGAAATGGGTGGTGGGTTAAATGTGTGTTTTGATATAAAGTACTAGACAATAAGAGTTCAATTTGATAAAGGATGATGAGGTATTTTTACATTCCTTTAAACATCAGAGTGAGCTATGAACAAAGACACTGAAA
>JAYEJK010000483.1:0-6618 GCA_034660535.1 Thermodesulfobacteriota bacterium
TAAGGCGAAGCATCTGAAGTGAATAGATGAAGAAAATGAAACCGCCTGCCAACTGAAATGCAGGAAGGCTGATTTCGAGAAAGCATAGAACAAAATCGCCTGTAAGTCCAAAAAATAGAATGATTGCCCCGGCCGCCGCTGAGGCGACAGCCGCTATTCTTCTCCGCTCTTTTCCTGTGTTTTCCTTTGTAAATAAAAGGAAAAATGGGAGGTTGCCTAATGGGTCCATGATGATCAAAAGTGGAACAAGTATGGTGAGGAAATATTTTGCTGTTTCCATGTTTTCCGTTTTGCCTGAATGCTGTTGACCGACCTTTCACTCCATGGCCGGCTGCCGAGTTCATCAACATTTCTCATCTGGATTTTTACCAAAAAAATGCCGGAGATTATAGTTTTTCTCTAACAATTAGTAATTTTTTTTATAGTCAGGGAGAAAGTCATTAATTTTTTTAGGTCGGAGATGGTTGTCCGGTAAGGACAAGAGTAAGGTATTTGCATAATAACAGATTGTTTTTAGAAGGTTTTATATAATTGATTAGGGAAGCGGAGGTGTCCGGGCATGCAAATTGCTTAAATCAGGCGGTAGAGAGGTGGCGCCAGCCGGGGACAGAATGATTTTCGCAAAAGACGCGAAAAAAATTCAGTCCCCTCAGTCCCCAATTCTATTGACTTTTGGAAATTTTATGGAAATAACCTCGCTGCTTCCGTCAAAAAAGGCTGTTTTGCACGCGCTGAAAAGGGACGTTGAAGAACTCCCGACACTTCCTGCTGTGGCAATAAAACTCCTCGAGATTATTCAAGATGAGCGTTCATCCGCATCTGATCTGGCAAAGGTGGTGGAGTCTGAACCTGCTATTACGGCAAGGCTTCTTAAAATTGTGAATTCCGCGGCCTATGGTTTTCAGCGGAAGATTTCGTCAGTCAACCGGGCTGTAACATTACTCGGCTTTTCCACTGTCCGGGGGCTTGCCATAGGAGTGACCCTGTTTGATCAACTTATAAGTCCTCACCGGAAACGGGGTTTTGATCCTATTTTTTTCTGGCAGCATTGTTTGTCTGTTGCCGGTCTATGCAGGGCCTTTGCCGAGGCGACCAATTATCCGAATCCTGAAGAAGCCTATGTGGCAGGATTGCTGCATGATGTAGGAAAGATCATCATGAATGCAAACGGACGTATTTCTTACGCTGATTTTGTGAAAAATTCCTCTAACGCAGATGGTGACCTGACCATAGAAGGCGAGCAAAAGGTCATCGGAATCAGCCACGATAAATTGGGAGCCTACTTCTGCAATGCGTGGAATTTGCCGGAACGGCTTGTATATGCCGTATTGCTGCATCATCAACGGTTTGCCCACCTGAATTTGCCCCATGAAAATGCCAAGTTGATCGCGATACTCTCTTTTTCGAATTTTATGGCATGGATTCAAGGGCTCGGTTCGGTGGAGGTCTTTTGTCATCCGGTTGTTCAGCCGGAAGTCTCGGACATCATTAACCTGGAAGATATCGATTTGAGTTCCATGGTGGCATGTATGGACCGTGAAGTGAAAAACACTGCTGAGTTTTACAAATTTTCTTTTCCTACTACTGCCCAGTTTCGTGAAAATCTACTTCGGGCAAACATTGAACTCGGCCGCCTTAACACCAAATTTTTATACGTTCACGAAGACCAGCAGAAAAAAATTATTTCTCTAACCAAGGCCAAGGAAAGCATTATCCACTCCTACAGGACTTTTGATCAGAGAAAGATTATTTCATGCACACTCGAAGCGATTCACCGGCAGTTTGGATTTAACCGGATGTATGTAATGAGGGTGGACAAATCTAACCGTAATCTTATCACCATAGGTTACCTGGACAGGACGGATCTTGAAATGGATTTTTCCTCGCTGGGGTTTCAGTTGACTTCGAACTCAGGCGGGTTAATTGAATGTCTGAGAAAGCATGTGCCGGTACTGATAAAAGGGGAGAGCCGGGGCGAAATAGAGATATTGGAACGATTGGAAATCAGTGAAATGGGAGCTGTCCCATTCTCCAACAACAACCAGATCATGGGTGTTATCGGTGTGGACAACGTTATTTCCGGCAAGGCCATTCAAGTAACAGACCTGTCCGCGCTGGCGGTTGTTGCCAACGAACTCGGAATGGCCCTGGAAAATGCGCGGGCATTTAAGGAAATGAAAGTGCGTGCCTCCATGGATGGTCTGACAAAGGTACATAATCGCGCCTCTATTGAGGATATCCTGCCTAAGGTCTTCAGGTATACGAAGGCTGAGGGGAGAAAGTTGTCCATTGCAATGATAGATGTTGATCATTTTAAAAAATTCAATGATCGGTTCGGCCATCTCGTAGGTGACAACATCTTAAAATTAATTGCAGGTACAATAAATAAGCTTTCAAGGCCTTCCGACGTTGTGGGTCGGTATGGAGGCGATGAGTTCCTGGTTATCTTAAAACACACTGATATTACTGATGGAATACGCTATGTGGAACGGATACGGAATGATATTGAAAACCTGGCCCGTTTGCTGATCAGGCGTTTCCCGGGTCATCCACTGACAGTGAGCATCGGTATTACCGCATACCATTCAACGATAATGACAAAGGAAGAGCTTATCGCAAACGCGGACCAGGCACTGTATCTGGCAAAAGATGCCGGGAGAAACAAGGTTGTGAGCATATTTGCCGACAACAATTCAGAATCCAGGCCGACTCTCAAGGTTAGGGGTTGTTAATAATCAGTAAGGGATGGAGGAGAAAATCATGGCACGAATAATGGTTGCGGACAGTGATTTGCATATGCTTAAGGAGATTAAATTCAGGCTTGAGCCCAAGTCGAATGGAATCGGAGCCTTTAAGGGTGAAATGTCAATATGGGACAGAATCGGACTTTGGGTGATGAGAAAATTTTTTATTCCCCGGCAGTCTTTTTCATTTTTTTCATCAATTTATTAGGTCTCACAAAACCCACTACTCTCAGATCATGCAATTCCTTTCCCCCCGGACTGAAGAATATTATTGTCGGCAGGCCCGAGACATTGAATTTTTTTGCCAGGCGGGCGCAGACACTGTCGGAAGATGTGCAGTCCACCTTTATCATGGTAAATTCCCTGGATACTTTCACCACACGTTCGTCATTATATGTTTTCCGGTCAAGTTCCTTACATACGGCGCACCAGTCTGCCGTGAATTCGAGGAGAATGGGGCGTTGTCGTTCCGCTGATTGTTCAATTGACCGGTTCGTATAAGGAATCCATTCAATTTTTTCAGCAGGGATATGAATGGCGCGTTGCACCATAAATATTCCTGCAACAATCAGGAGGCAGCCAAGCAGAGCGCGAATGATCTTAAATGGACGGGTGTACTGCCCGCGTTCAAGGAAACCCAGCAGGAGTCCCCCGAAGATTGCGAGTACTCCGAGGAAGAAACCCAGTTGATTGCTTGTCGATTTGGCCTGGGGAACCAGAAAATAGATGGCCACGCCTATCAAAAGGATTCCAAAGAGCTTTCGCACCCAGATCATCCACATTCCGGATTGGGGCAGTTGGTTTAAAAGACCGGAATACATCGCAAGGACAAGGTATGGTAGTCCCAGTCCCAGTCCCATGACAAAAAAGAGGAGTCCTCCTTTCACCACCATACCGAGTTTTGCAACCACCCCGACAAGGCCGATTAGAATCCCTGCGGCACAGGGCGTCACAACTACGCCCACGGTCAACCCCATCAGGAAAGATCCGATTGTGCCCTGCCTCGATTTGCCCGAATGATTCATCAGAAACGAGGGCACTTTAATCTCAAATGCGCCGAACATGGAGGCTGCCATCGAAAGAATTATGAGTGAAATGAGAATGACAAACCATGTGTTCTGAAACAGAAAACCCCACTGTTTTCCAGCAATGCCGGAGATCAATCCAAGAAGAGAAAATACAACCCCAATCCCCAGCACATAGGATGATGCGAGAAAGAACATTGTCAGCCGCTTTTGTTCGCACTGAGCACTGAAAAAACTTATAGTCATGGGAATTACGGGGTAAACGCACGGTGTCAGATTAAGGGCAAGTCCGAAGAGGAAAAACGCTGCCAGGGCATATAAAAGCCCTTTGTCAATCACCTCCCGTGCGCGTTTTTCATCAGCCGTCAGATCGAGATCAGTTTCCTGTTTAATTTTTTTGTTGTTGATCAACCCGGCGGATTCGCCTGAACCGGCGATTTTAAGCGGTATTTCAAACTTGAGTGATTCCGGCCTGAAACATCTGGTGTCATCGCAGCCCTGAAAGTCGAGATGTCCTGATAATTTGACGTGTCCTGAAGAGATGTCTGTGGAAACCACTGCCACGGAACCTATTCTGATTTTGTTTTCAAAGACCGACATCTTGTTGTTTGAAAAGGCAAATAATTTGAGCGCCGGTTCGGGGTAAGTAACCGGGCCGAAACTGATCCCATCTGTTGCATCAAATCTTAACACCGTGGGTACCAGGAATTCGTCCAGAGGTCTGTGACTGTTGATGTGGAACCCCTTTTTTATGGTTGCCGTAACAGTTATATCAAAGGATTCCGAGGGGTGAACAGTGTCTAGGGACGCATGCGTCTCGATCCGCACAATATTCGAGCCGGCGGCTGTCTGCCCGAAACAAGGCAGCATGGTCAAACATGCAACAAGCACTGAAATTGAAATGAACAGGAAGAATTTTATTGCAGATCTCGTTAAAATATATTTTTGCATTGAGTTCAGAGGTCCAAGGGTTAGGGTTAATCGCGTTATTTTGGGGAAAGTCAAGTAAATTTTGCTTTTTTGACGAGGGCTACCAACTTAAAGCGGGACACTTTCCGCCATTCCGGCTCTATGGCAATTCCAAAATCAAAATCTGAGAATGTAACTTCTCAAAAACTTAGGGTAAGATGTTTGGATTCCGGCCTGCCTGTGCCTCGCACGCAGACAGGCGAAAGCCGGAGGTAGCGAAGACTCCTATCGAAAAAGGTAAGTTGACAGGGCCACTCCGTAGAGTGTGCAATAAAAACTGACCAGATAATTCTGAACTACTTTTCAATAGGCCCGCTGTGGCCCTGGTCAACTGCACCACCTTGTTATGTGTTTTTATTATCTTTTAATAACTCCAATCCGCATGACTTACAGGTATCCTATTTAATTCATCTTTTATATTTTTCCAATTTGGTAAATAATTATCTATATAACTTTTAAATCTGTCATTGTGATTTCTTTCAAGTAAATGAATCATTTCATGTACCAAGATGTATTCAAGGCAATGAATCGGTTTTTTTGCTAATTCAAGATTTAACCAAATTCTCCTTTTCTCAATATTGCAAGAACCCCATTTTGTTTTCATTTGCTTAATGCCACAGAAATCCACTTTAACACCAATTTTATTTCCCCAATGTTCAATCAATTCGGGAAGCATATTTTTTAATTCTTTTCTATGCCATTCATTTATTACTCTCTGTTTATTTTCAAAACTTGCACTTTTACGGACATATAAATCCAAATAAGTTTTTCCTTTTAAATCTACAAAGCCAGCTCCATCAGTTTCTTTTATTCTAAGCAGGTATCTTTTACCTTGGAAATAATGGCTTTCTCTTTCTTTGTACTCTCTTGGTGATATCCGTTCCTGATTTTCAAATTTTCTTTGATGACGTTTTATCCAACCTAATTTTGAAACGGCAAATAGCCTTATCGAATCATCAGTTACTCTTAAAGGTGCAGCAATACGAACACGACCAGTTGGCGGATATACAGCCAAGTGCATGTTCTTTATATCCTTGCGGACAACATCAACGGTTATATTGCTTACAGTGATTTGATTCATTATTAATAATCTCGTTGATTTTTTACAATATCTATAATGTATTCAGCATCTGGTTCTTTTACACTAAAATCATCCAACACTTCTTTAATTGCATACTTAACAGCTCTGGTTCTCATTGGGTAATCTCGCCAAGAATCTTTCTTAGTTGTCATTATTTTTTCATCAAGTGTATTTGCCAGCTCTTCATTTTTCCCCAAGTTATCATACAATACTCTTTTTGCATTTGTTGTAAGAGAAGTTGGATAAGTAGATTTCTCATTTGTTTTTTTGACTTTCCTTGTGAGTTCTACAATTTCATCCAAATATTTCTCGTATTCCTCAGTCTTTTCTTTTCTGAGTTTAATAAGTTCATCCAAAAGAATACTCATTTTCTCATAATACATTGGATTTGTAGGACTCTCTTCAATAATTACTTTTCGTAAATTGTTTTCAATGGTTTCCGACATTGAATCTTTGTTTTTACGAATATTTGGCGGAAGCTCATTAATGGCATCTTTCCCTTTTTCAACAATCAATTCAACCAAACTTAAATCATCAAATTTTGAAAGTACTCTGCTTTCCTCTGCTCCAAGATATGAATCAATAAGGTGTCGCATTGCAGGCTCATACTGTTTTAAATCAATATAATCGCCACTTGCAATCTGGATTTCTTTTCGTAGATTCTCAAAATATTTGACTTCTGTTTTTATTTTTTCAATATCCGAAACAGAATAACCTGCATCTATCATTTCATCAGCCAAATTTGCATAAGCACGGATTAGAGAAATAGTTGCTTTATAAAGTGCAACTCGTCTTGGTT
>JAYEJK010000484.1:0-6613 GCA_034660535.1 Thermodesulfobacteriota bacterium
AGGAAAACGTCAAAAAGTGAGCATGGCCGGGATCATTGAAATGGCGAATAGTTTTTCTTTTCTGTTGGTCCATGCCAAATCTTTTACACTGACAAACAGGCTGTTGCACGGACAAACGAGTTTGTCCGTGTCATATTGCTTCGCGCTATATCTTTCGTACGGACAAATTTTTTGTTCATGCCTCTCTTTTGCACAAACAGGCTGTTGCACGGACAAACGAGTTTGTCCATGCCACCCTTCATCCGTGATTGTGTTAAGTTAACGCTTATGCCACCTGCCACCTTTCTTCACTTATCGCTCATCATCCACACTACTCGTGGGTGGCATGGACAAACTCGTTTGTCCGTGTCATATTGCTTCGCGCTATATTGACAAAAGCATCATTGAACGTCTCATGAAAATATAAAATCATCTATTACCAATTCCACATTTCGTTCCCCTTTGTACCAGCTTGCACTTGACCATTTCCATTCTTCAGGAGTAGATACGAGACCTCTTCTGACAGGATTATTATGAATATATCTTATCTTTTCAAAGAGTTCGTCTTTGGTGTGAAGGTTTCGGTCATATCCAGGACCAGTTTGCCAAAATCGAAAGACCTTGCGGCTGCCACGCTGAACCATTAATTTTTCCAGCCAAGCTTGATTATGGTCACGGAGGAAATGTTTTGCCTTCCTGGCTACTGATTGCTTAATCGTTTTCAAAAGAATTGAGATATCATAAGCAGGAAGTAAAGGGAAAACGATTAGATGAACATGTTCCGGCATAATTACATACGATAGAAGCGCAGTCTCATGACGTTGCATGGCATTTGCTATTGCTTGAATCAACCAACGCCTTGTTCGTTCTCGACTCAATAACGGCAACTGTCGATAACAGGAAAACGTCAAAAAGTGAGCATGGCCGGGATCATTGAAATGGCGAATAGTTTTTCTTTTCTGTTGGTCCATGCCAAATCTTTTACACTGACAAACAGGCTGTTGCACGGACAAACGAGTTTGTCCATGCCACCCTTCATCCGTGATTGTGTTAAGTTAACGCTTATGCCATCTGCCACCTTTCTTCACTTATCGCTCATCATCCACACTACTCGTGGGTGGCATGGACAAACTCGTTTGTCCGTGTCATATTGCTTCGCGCTATATCTTTCGTACGGACAAATTTTTTGTTCATGCCTCTCTTTTGCACAAACAAACATTCTCTTGCATAAACAAACAGGGCGGTGAGTAAAGTGAATTAAGGATTGGTAGAGCCGGATCGAGGTTCAAGTTTTTCATGATGTGAATTTCTTTTTGTAAATAATCCGACCTGATCGAGAACTCGAAATCATCCGATCTGAAATCTAAATGCCTTGCAAGATGATCAATGTATTCCTGATGAAGCAAGGGTTCTCACCTCCTTTATTTGGATAAAGTTGGTGATGTTTGCAGCGTTGTTGCTTTTACCGCGATTCCAGGTGCCGTTCGTAGAGAAAAATTTGCTCTATTTTAACTATAAACAATATTATGGTAAAAGTCTAGTCCAGGGAGGTATTTTTAGGGCAGGCCATCTAAAAACGCCGGTTTTGGGTTCTATTTTTTGCCCACTTTTTGGACCCGGCAATATCGATCATAATACTTACTCTGACTGGTTTTAGAGCAAAAAGAAGCGAGCCCCAAAGCGGTCAAGGGAAATTGGCCAATTTAGACGCCCTATTTTTAGGGAAATATTTTCGGCGTACCTCGACGGTCAGCCGCCATGGGCAAGTTCGCACGGATTAAGGGTATCCCGAGAGTTGCCTTGCAGTAGCTGAAAAGGGATTGAAACAATTAGTTAATTGCAATATTATTTAATAATTATAGTTGGTTATGATGTCGAGAGAACTCAAGTGGAATTGTTTGACACGGGAATATCCTGAAATTTTATCGGCGCGATTTCCTGATCACCTGTAGTTGCTCTAACCTTATACTCGCCGCTTTTTCCTTCAAGAATCCCGATAATGACATTTGACTCGCCAATCAAAGAGTTCAAAAGGGGCCGGTTAATATTTTTCTTTAAAACCAGCGTTCCCATCAGGGAGTCTTTGCTGAAAATGTGACAATAAAAAGCCACTTTTAAAAAATCATCTTCAGTAATTATTTTCCATACAACGTGATTTTTATTACTCACTTCGGGAATTGAAAAAGCCTTTTCCGTCGATTTTTCGTCTGTAGTTACAATCAGCCCGCCTTTCCTGTTATATAATTCAATTGCGTCACATCTGACCATCTCCTAATGTGAGCAACATAAAGAGCATGACAGCAGATTTTGGGACACTCTTTTGGACTCTGCTTATCCTGTTCTCCGAACTCATAACCATTACTACGATTATATAGCCCAGTATATATAGATATATCCAGATTGCAGGTTCAAACAAATTCTTCATTTAATTATACCGGACAAGCTCCCGGTCTCCCTTTTTAAAGATATACGAAAAGGGTATAGCGATCGCATCTCCAATGACGTATGTTGCATATATTACGGCAAGAAATATTGCATACCCGGGGAACTGTGCAGTAACCAGAAGCGGTAATACAACTGCAACAAGGAATACTGCCTTATAGCAAAGCTGAAGCAACAAAACAGGCGCAAATTTAAGGGGTGATCGAAAACCTAATATGGATATAATCCCGAATCCTAAGTCAACGCTGCCCACAAGTCCAAACATGATCGGTTCTTCAATAGGCCATCTAAACAGAGATTTCATTATATCGGGAATGAGGATTATCCCCAATCCTGCTCCTATTCCTCCAATAATGATGTAGATATACATGAACTTAAGCCACCTCCATCGAATCTTAATACCTTCAGCCATTATTCCTCCTCCGGTGTAAGCGATCACAGGCACCGCATCTGCACGCGATCAGGGCAACCAGCATAGGTTGACTATAGTTGATTGCCCTGATCACGCACATACAGCGCCTGTGATCGCTTACAGTGCAAGGGGTTTGCGATCCTGCAGGGCTTTGCTACCCCGTGATCGGTTACTCTCTGGTTTGTGTTGTTTAATTTTTATCACAATCGGCAAAGCGCTCAATAAAGCCAGTAGAGTCGCCGACAGGATTCCCGCCAGGATGGTGCGAGGGCTGCTTTCCAGAAAAAAGGTCATAAACATAAAATTGATGGATACATTTTTTATAAGGTATGTAACGACAGCGCCTGCAATTCCCCCGACAACAGCAACGGACAAAACTTCCATAATGATTATGGCAGCGCTCCTCCTGCCATATCCATCCCACCCTGGTTTACCGAAAGGCAGGAAAATATAATACGCAATATTGTACATGATCATCGTGCCCACAATCAGATAAAGAAGATTCACCATATTGATAAACATGACCATCGGATTGATGGCCTCCGCTTCATTGTGGTAATATTCCTGCTCAGGTTCCACAATAACTCCGGGAACATCCGGCGTCTCAATAAGCAATGCTTCATAGGTCTTTTCTATATATTCCTTTACTATCTTCATATTTTCAGGCGCATCAACATGCAGTGAAACAAATGAGATATGTCTCCGGTTGGTTGCATTTTGAAGGTCTTTTAATCCTGCGACAATCCCTGAACCCATAACAGTCAACCTGTCTTCAAAGATGCCCACAATCTTCCAATTACTCCCCTCAAAGTCAATAGTATCTCCTATCTTTAATTTTTTATTGACCTTTGCAGAAAACAGATCGCCGACAATAACCTCATTTTTTCCGCCCGGCAAACGACCTTGGGTCAGTTTGCACTGGTGGTCATACATTCTATAATAGGCCGGATCCACACCTCTGACCATCGTGAAACGATCCGAGATTAAACTTGCCAGCAGAAGACAACGGGTAATCATAAACTCGCCGTTTTCCTTTTTGATGTGGGGAACGGTTTTGATAAAGTCATAAGTCTCCGGGGGAAGACTGGAAAACATAGGCGTATCCGCTCCCTCGTCCACTATGATTATGTTTCCTTTAGCGCCCTGATTCATGATTTTTGCCTTAAGGCACGTTCCGAGTGTCTGTGACACTGAAAACACCACCACCATGCAGCCAATGCAAAGGCATAAAAGCAAAACGGTTTTTTTACAGTTCATAATATGAAAGAATGCCATCATCCACCATGATTATATGCTTTAACTGTGCCTGGAATAATTGCCAGCGCTGCAAACACTCCGGAACAAAGTGATATCAGAACACCTATCAGCAATACCGTTGGATTTATAAAAATAGGCGGATGAAACATATCCTTACCAACATAGAAAGGATGATTAAACAGGGCTATATAAAGAATAACCGATGCCATAATACCGCTGAAGGCCAATATCTCCGCGGTCTCCACAAAAATGACCTTTGCGACATCCTTTAACTTATCTCCCCTGTTTTTCAATTCATTAATCACCTTAAATCTGTGCCTTAGCAGCAAAAAGGCATTATTCATGTTCATGATAAACAATAAAACGCCCAAACAAATACCTAAGGCGGAAATTATGTCCCCAAGATTTCCCTGGCTTGCCTGAATGGCCTTCCATAATTCATCCTCAGGTCTGCATACGATCTTTGATGGATTGTTTTTAAACAACTCTTCCACATTGCTCATCAAAACCTTCAGTTCGCCGGAACCCTTAAGATCGGTCTTAATTAGAAAAGATGTGGTAAAGTCCTGTTTTGAAGTCAACTGCTGAAGATAATCCTTGTGCAGAAAAACCATTGATTCGTAGACAGAGAACGGCTTTTCAAATACACCCGCAATCTTAAACCTCATGCCGAATGCGTCGATATCCTCGCCCAGGCTCCAGCCGTACATACGAAAAATTTTTCTGCCCACAATGGCAGCATAAGGGTCCTTCTTGAACGACTCATATTCTTTTTCATCAATGCTTATATCTTTAAAGTTAAGGAGCTTTTCAGGGTCCATACCTGCAAGTGTAAGATTTTCATGATTTGTAAAGCTATAGCGCTGCCGTATTTCAGATGCCACGTCCACAACATTTTCAATCTTTTTAATAGCGATAATATACTTTTCAGGCACAAGGCTTGTATAGGGACAGGCCACATTGCCCTCAAATACCGCCAGGATATCACTTCTTCCAACGTCTTCATATATCTCGTCATATCCAAATCTAGCGCCCAGCGTAATGGTAAATACTAAAGCCAGAATGAAATTAGTGACAAAACAGAAGATATTGGCTTTAGGATTTTTCCTGATGAAATCTAAAATTCCGGTTTTAGGATTTTTCATGGACACCGTCCTTCTTAAGCCGGGACATCCCCATCCCTAAGCAGGTGAGCAGGTGGGAAAGTGAGAAAGTGTGCAAAAGTGGGCTACCAACTTAAGACGGAACACATCTGCAACCAGGCAAGTCGCAGGCCGTGTAATTTTCCCCACTTTCCCACTTTCCCACTTTCTCACTTTCCCAGGTAGAATGTCCAGCCTTAAGTCGGTAGCCCGCTCCCTAAATTATGTGAACAGCGCTCTCCTCAAAACCAATATTCACGCTATCACCCTCTCTAAGACCCATATTCGTCAATGAATTTCTAAAAATATAGCTGACTATAGGAAAACCTGCGTCAATAAACACCTGAATGATAACACCTCTGTCTACTATTCGCTTAACCGTTCCGCTATAGTTGTTCCTGCTCTGAACCCGTGTATCATTTAATGAAATGACAACTTCTTCAGGCCGAACGGAAAAAACAATTTCTCCGGATCGTGGCTCTCTGCAATAAACATGGTTTCCATTACATTCTATTCTGGAAAAATCGCTCTCAATCACGGAAATCCCTTGAAAGACATTGTGAGCGCCGAAAAAATCAGCAACAAATTCCGAATCCGGCTTTCTCAATATCTCACCGGGAGCGCCGGTCTGAATAAGAATCCCATTGTTCATAACACAGATTCGATCCGCAAGTATCATGGCCTCTTCCTGGTTGTGCGTTACATGAACTACAGTCTGCCCTGTCTGCTCGTGAATCTTTTTAAATTCGATCATAAGCTTTTCCGCGGTGTTGCGATCAACGGAACTGAATGGTTCATCCAGAAGGATAGCTTTAGGTTCACAAATCATGGATCTTGCCAGCGCTACCCGTTGTTTCTCTCCACCGCTCAAGTTATACACAGACCTGTCAAGAAAACCGTAGATGCCGAACAATCTGCAAATATCCGAAATCTTCTTCTCAACATCATCCCTGCTGCCATCTTTCCTTGACCTCAAACCAAAGGCAATGTTCTTATACACATTCAAATGAGGAAACAGGAAAGCATCTTGAAATACATAACCAATATTTCTCTCTTCAATAGGAACATTGTTTGAACGTTTTCCGTCTACCCATAAATCCCCTGAATCGATTTTATAAAGACCTGCTATACAGTTCAGGATGCAGGACTTGCCGGCGCCTGTCGGCCCGACTATAACGAAATACTCCCCCTTCCTTACATGCAAATTTATATCATTCAGGAAAAAGGAACCTACTTTAATGTTAACATCCTGGACATTTATCATTTGTCATTGAACATTGACCAATGATAAATGTTCAATGCTATTGCAGCTTTTCCGGCACACCCCAGAATTTCGTAAACAGCAATAATGCAACTATGGAGATGACCATCATAATGATTG
>JAYEJK010000485.1:0-6606 GCA_034660535.1 Thermodesulfobacteriota bacterium
GATTGTGAGGTTACAAAATCCTCAAATTAGCCCTGCTAGTCCTGCGGTTTTGTAACCTCACAATCGGCCCAATCCGACCTAAATCTGAGCGCAATATTGTCCAACTTATTTTTACTTGAGCCCTTAGAACCGCCCGGAAAAGGCGGTTCTGAGAATTTGTCCGTAGCGACATGCGGCAATTTCTATCTTTAAAAATTTTATTGGCAGGAGCGCACATCATGAATCTCAAAAGATTGTTTCTGATACCCCTATGTTGTCTGGCCGTATCCCCCTTCTTCCCAGGAAACTGCCCGGCAGGAGACCTGGATGACGGCATATCCAAATTCACGGATGAAAGCATTGAAAAGGATTATGATCTGGGGAATCCGGATAAAAACATCAAGTTTATTATCATGAAGGCCAAAAGCCAGGCCGCCATGGGCGAAAAAAAAGGAGATGATGCAACCCAGGGCGCAACCGGAAGCGGCAATATGAACAGCGTCGTATTAGGCCCAGGCAGTAATATCAAGGGCGACATCATCATCCTTGACCAGAGTAAAGGCGATAAAACCCAGGTTGTACAGTAGGAAGTACATAAAAATGGAAAAAACAATCTTAACATTTCCTGTTTTAATTGTTGCAGTCTGCGTCCTAGCGGAAGCGCCTGTCGCTATGGGGGGCAACAAAGAAATGGTAGAGAAAAGTGTACGTGAAATGGACCTGTTAAACAGGGATGTTGTGTACCGGATTCCGGGTATTCCGGCAAACGGGCGCATTCATGTCAAGGCGAAGATTACCTATCCAGGCGGGGGAAAACAGATTACCATTCTGGAGAAGGAGATCACACCGATTCAGGCAGGCAGTGAGATTGAAATTAGGTCAACAACCATAGATGAGCGGGAAGAAATTTTCCCGACCCGTACAAGCAAACCACTTGAAATCAAGGAAGAGCAAATCAACTTCAATAATTATCACCAAAAGGTTTCAACCGAAGTAAAAATTGTAGCCGAACAGGACGGATTACAGTAGATTGGACTTTTCATAACGCCATCAATCATTTTAAAAAAAGAATCTATCATCATGAAAAAACGAGCCTTGATAACCGGCATTACGGGACAGGACGGAGCCTATCTGGCGGAATTTTTATTGAAAAAGGGATATGAGGTCCATGGCGCCAAACGAAGGGCCTCTCTATTCAATACGGATCGAATAGACCACCTTTACCAGGATCCGCATGATCCGGCCAGGAACCTTTTTCTTCATTACGGGGACATGACCGACACGGCAAGTCTGGTCCGGATCATCCAGGAAGTGAAGCCTCACGAGATATATAACCTGGCCGCCCAGAGTCACGTAGCCGTCTCGTTTGAGAATCCGGAATACACAGCGGATACTGATGCGTTGGGCAGCATGAGAATGCTTGAGGCGATCCGTATTACCGGGCAGGAAAAAAGCGCCCGTTTTTATCAGGCATCAACATCAGAGTTGTATGGAAAGGTTGTTGAGACTCCTCAAAACGAAAAAACCCCTTTCTATCCACGTTCTCCGTATGCGGCCGCAAAACTGTATGCCTTCTGGATAACCGTCAATTACAGGGAAGCTTATAATATGTTTTCCTGCAACGGGATCCTGTTCAATCACGAATCGCCAATACGGGGAGAGACATTCGTCACCCGCAAAATCACTCGTGCGGTTGCCAGGATCGTGATGGGGCTTCAGGATTGTTTATATCTCGGCAATCTCAATGCCAAGCGGGACTGGGGGCATGCAAAGGATTACGTAGAGGCTCAGTGGCTCATGCTTCAACAGGAAGAACCGGAAGATTTTGTCATTGCTTCCGGGGTTCAGCATTCCGTCAGGGAGTTTACCGAGTTTGCACTTAAGGAGGTGCATATTTCGCTGACCTGGGAGGGGGAAGGTATTGAAGAACATGGTGTTGTCGTAGATGCCCCTCCAAAAAGTAGAGTCCGGCCTGGTGACATTCTGGTGCGCATTGACCCCAGGTATTTCAGACCTACAGAGGTTGAGACACTACTTGGAGACCCCACAAAGGCCAGGGAAAAACTGAACTGGGTTCCAAAAATTTCGTTTCAAGAGATGGTGGCTGAAATGGTTCAGAAAGACCTGGAAGAAGCCAAACGTGACAAGTTGTGCGAAACAGTCGGATTCAAGGTCCATGAACATTATGAATAATATATTATGAACAGCCTTTCTGATACAAAAATATACGTTGCAGGTCACAGAGGAATGGTTGGTTCCGCAGTGGTCCGGCACCTTCAAACAAAAAGTTGCGAAAATCTTATACTTCGTACAAGACACGAAGTGGATTTACTCGACCGTTCCCAGGTTATGGATTTATTTTCAAAGGAAAAGCCTGAACTGGTCTTTCTTGCAGCCGCAAGGGTAGGGGGGATTCTTGCCAATAACACTTTCCCGGCTGAATTCATTCGCGAGAACCTGGTGATTCAGGAAAACGTCATCCATTCCGCCTATCTTTCCGGTGTGAAAAGACTTTTATTTCTTGGGAGTTCCTGTATCTATCCACGGGAATGTCCTCAGCCGATCCGGGAGGAATATATGCTTTCCGGTCCCCTGGAATCGACGAATGAACCATATGCCGTGGCAAAAATTGCCGGGATCATTACCTGTCATGCGTACAACCGCCAGTACGGCACATCATTTTTGTCGGTTATGCCGACTAACCTCTTTGGTCCAAACGACAATTTTGATCTTAAGACCTCCCACGTCCTGCCCGCGTTGATAAGGAAATTCCATGATGCTGTTCAATCCGGTGCGGAATCAGTGACCGTCTGGGGAACCGGAAACCCCAGAAGGGAATTTCTTCACGTGGACGACATGGCAAGCGCCCTGATTTTTCTCGCACAATTACCTGATGGAATCTTCTGTCGGTTTGTCAGTGACCCGGAAAAAAGAGTCATTAACATCGGATCGGGCACGGACAACACAATCCGTGAACTCGCAGAAATTATTAAAGAGATCACAGGGTTTTGCGGCAACATAGTTTTTGACGTTTCAAAACCTGACGGCACTCCCCAAAAGCTCCTTGACGTCACAAGACTCACCGAATTAGGCTGGCGCCCAAAATACGATCTAAAATCCGGCATCCACCATGTTTACCAATGGTTTAAGGACAACATTTCCAGCTTTAAAGGGGTTTGAAATTTTCGTATATTTCACCCTTTACCCTTCACCTGTTTAATCCATGAAATACATTGCTGATCTTCACATTCATTCGCCTTTTTCGCGTGCTACCAGCAAGTTCGGCACCCTTGCGGGTCTTTTTGCCTGGGCCCGTATCAAGGGTATAAATGTTGTCGGTACCGGCGATTTCACGCACCCCGGCTGGCTCAGCCACTTGAAGGAACATCTTAAGCCAGCGGAACCGGGTCTTTTTAAACTCAAGGATGAAGACGTTCCGCCAATGCTTGATAATGTCTCCTGCAATCCTATTCCCGTCCGATTCATGCTCACATCTGAAATCAGCTGCATTTACAAACGAGACGAAAAGGTCAGAAAGGTACACAACCTCCTTTATGTGCCTGACTTTGAGTCTGTTGAAAGAATCAATGCAAAACTTGCCGCAATCGGGAACATCGAGTCAGACGGACGTCCCATCTTAGGCCTTGATTCCAGGAATCTCCTTGAAATTCTCCTGGAACAGGCGGCCGAGGGTTTTTTTGTCCCGGCCCATATCTGGACCCCCTGGTTTTCGCTTTTTGGATCCAAATCAGGTTTTGATGCGATTGAAGACTGTTTTGCCGATCTGACCGATCATATTTTTGCCCTTGAGACCGGTCTCTCCTCAGACCCTGAGATGAACCGGATGATCTCGGCACTGGACAGGTTTACGCTGATTTCCAATTCTGATTGCCACTCTCCGTCCAAGCTTGGACGTGAGGCCAACGTATTTGATACTGATCTTGATTTTTTTTCGATCCGTGAAGCGCTTAAAAAACCTGAGACAGGAGGCTTTAAGGGAACAATCGAGTTCTTTCCTGAAGAGGGCAAGTACCATCTTGACGGACACAGGAAGTGCAACGTATGCCTTGAACCTGAGGAAACACGAAAACTTAAATCCGTATGCCCGGTCTGTGGGCGCAAACTGACCGTAGGCGTAATGCACCGTGTGATGGAATTGGCGGATCGAAAATCACCAAAATACCCGAAAGGAGATCCGGCCTTTCGCAGCCTTATTCCATTGCCTGAAATCCTGGGCGAGATACTCGGACGCGGACCTGCCACAAAGGGAGTCCTTGCTCAGTACAGCCTGGTGATTTCATTGTTCGGTTCAGAGTTTGATCTGCTCTTTGAGATACCGATCGAAGAGATCAATACTCGTTATTCAACTCTGCTTGGAGAGGCGGTCAGCAGGATCCGAACAAACCGCGTTATCAAAAAACCCGGTTTTGACGGCGAGTTCGGGAAGATTCATGTGTTTGACCAAGGGGAATTGGATAGTCTTTCCGGTCAGACCAGTCTTTTCTCAGGGCTTATGCCCCGGAAAAAGAAGGTGAAAAAGACGCCTCCATCGCGTCTTCCGTTTGAAAAAGAGGAAACAGCTCCAAAAGCCGACACGTCCGCGACCAGGTCCTTGAATCCCGAGCAGAAAAAGGCTGCCGTAACTACTTCGGACAGAATTATAGTGTCAGCCGGACCAGGGACGGGAAAGACTTTTACTTTAGTGGCAAGGCTTTCGTATCTTCTTTCTAAAAGCAATGCAGAGCCAGACAAATTCACTGCAATCACGTTCACCAACAAGGCAGCGGAAGAGATCAGGACAAGGCTTTCAGATGAGGTAGGCGAAAAAAGCGCAAATGTGTTTGTGGGCACATTTCATTCCTTCTGCCTTAACTGGTTCAGAAAAGATGATCCGGATATCATCGTTATAGGGGATGATAATCGTGACCTGCTCTTAAAAAGGCTTTTCCCGCAAATGGATCGGACCGCCGGAAGTGATCTCAAGACCAGGATATCAAATCACTTTTTTCATTTTACAACCAGATCACAAAATGACAATCAGGGTTTTTCGGAGCTACAAACATATCTTGATGAACTTGATCGGATCAAGGGGATTGATCTTGACAGCGTAATTCCGCTTTTTGTTAGACGGATTGCCCAGGATGGCGTCTTTCGACGGGAAGTCTCATCAAGTGTGGAGTATCTCTTTGTTGACGAGTTTCAGGACCTTAACAGGAGCCAGTATGAGCTGGTAGAGATGCTTGCGGAATATGCCGAGGTTTTCGCAATAGGAGATCCGGACCAGGCTATTTACGGATTCCGCGGAAGCGACCTTAAATTTTTATATAATTTTTCAGAATCTCCACACGGCTCGACCAGTACCTTGTCACTTACACGCAATTATCGTTCAGCCCCGGCCATAATCAAGGCGGCTACAGCGGTTATTTGCAACAACGGCCGACAGGGACGGGAACCGCTGAAGCCCCAACGCTCAATCGAGAGTCTAATCGAGTATTATTCGGCTGCAACATCCAAGGCAGAGGCGGAGTTTGTCGTAAGCAGGATCGAGGAAGTGCTGGGCGGGATCAGCCATTTTTCAATAGAAACCGGCAGGGGCGGCGGCAACACGCATGGAAAGGAAAAGAGTTTCAGGGATATTGCAGTCCTTTACAGGCTTTCAAGGCAGGCGTCGGATTTGAGTGAGGCACTTTCCAGGAGGGGGATTCCATTCCAGCTTGTGGGGGCTACTCCTTTTTTCATGAAACAGGGAGTGAGACCGGCCGGTTATCTGGCAAGGGCTGCCGCAGACCCTGGAGCAATACAGGAACACCTGGCCCTGTTAAAGGAAATACAAGGAATCGGGCCGGCAACTCTGAACACCCTGGAAAGAGAGTTAGAACTGCGCAGTCCTGATTTTTTTTCTGCCGCAGGGGAAATTGCTCTTCCTTTCGGAATGGATAAAAAGATTGGACATGTTAAAAATCAGGTGGCGGTTTTTAAAGAAACCACTGCTCAACAAGGGCTGTCTAAAGCCATTTTGGAATCATTTGATTTTCTGGCAATTGACCGTGACCTGCCGGAATCAGGAAGGCTTGTAGAGCTTGCGGGAGCATTCGGCAGTGACCTGGCAGCCTTTTCAAATCACCTGAAACAGAACACATCCGCCACGATCTACGACGATCGCGCCGAGTCGGTTGCATTGATGACCATGCATGCGGCCAAAGGGCTTGAGTTTCCGGTTGTATTCATATGCGGGGTGGAAGAAGGGCTCATACCATATGATTCAGGGCAGCGGGAATATGACCTGGAAGAGGAGCGGAGGTTGTTTTACGTGGGTATGACCCGGGCCATGGACAAACTCATCCTGAGTTCATCCGCCACAAGGACAATCTTTGGAAAATTATCAAACCAAACCGAATCCCGTTTCCTAAAGGAAATTCCGCCCCGTCTGCTCACAAGGACGGCCCAAAAGTCCAAAAAAAGAAAAAACAAGCCCGCGGTTCAGATGACGCTGTTTTAATGGACAATCCAGGCTCAAAAAACATCAGTTTCCTTTTCCGCACAATAATCCTTGATTTGTTCCTTTTTACCGGTATAATTGGCTTGAGATTGTACCTGTGGAAGGAGAAATATGGAAAAAGATAAAAT
>JAYEJK010000486.1:0-6565 GCA_034660535.1 Thermodesulfobacteriota bacterium
GCCACCTTTTGGGGGTCGGGCGCAAATTTGCTGTGCAGTTTTGTTGTAATATCACCATCCAGGAGATTGATAGTCGTTTGAATTGCTTCTTTCGAGTCGTCAACCTCAGTAATAATTTGAAGCTCAACCACTTTCATAAACATTTTATTAAGGACGGTTTTAATTTTCGCTTTGTCGCCACTTTCGATAGCATCCTGATAAGCAGCGCTCAATGAATTACTACTCATAACAGCCTCCTATTCTCAAGGGCTCTGATTCTACGTATCTGATCCTGAATAACTTCTGCCAGTTTCAGGTTCTTTATCGGCTTGGTTAAAAAGGCATCCATTCCGACCGAGTAACACCCTTCTTCATCTTCTTTCCTGGCATGGGCAGTCAAGCCTACAATCGGAACAGGCGTTTTTCTGTGGCGAAGGCTCTCATACTGGTCCCGCATCTCAGGCGATGACTCAAATTCCCTGATCTTGATCGTGGCCTCCCGTCCATCCATGTTGGGCATCTGAATATCCATCAGGATCAAATCCCATTTGCCTGTCTTCAACTTTTCCAACGCCACCAGGCCATCTTCAGCCACCTCTACCTCGTGACCCTGCTTTTGCACAAATATGGTGGCCAGTCTCTGGTTGACCTTGTTATCCTCAACCACCAGGACCCTGATTTTCCTGTCAGCCTCCATGTCAACAGGCGATTCCGCCGGTTTTTTTGTCGTCTTCTCGATCTGTTCCGGCGCCGGCTCTATTGGTGTCATAGGGATGGTGAAGCTGAAGGTGCTGCCCTTGCCGGGAACGCTTGTCAGGGTCATTTCCCCCTTCATCAGCTTAACCAGTTCATTACTTATTGCCAACCCCAGGCCTGTGCCGCCGAATTTTCTGGTGGTGGAGCCATCGGCCTGAGTAAATTTTTCAAAAATGGCATTCTGTCTGTCTTCAGGAATCCCGATTCCCGTATCAGACACGGAAAACCGAACCACAACCGCATCTTCGGTCTGTTTTGTCAGCTCGGCCCGGATATCCACATTCCCCTGCCCGGTGAACTTCATGGCATTCCCGGTAAGATTCACCATTATCTGCCGAATCCGATTAACATCGCCCTCCACAACCTCCGGCAGCCTGGAGTCCACGACATGCGACAGGCAAAGATTTTTTTTCTTGGCAGGCATTATAAACATATCAGCAACATTTTTTACAAGTTCCGCGATACTGAAGGAATCTCTCTCCAATTGAAATTTCCCTGACTCGATTTTAGCGAGATCAAGGACTTCGTTAATCAACACAAGGAGGCCTTCCGCCGACATAGAGATTGTCTCACAGTACTCAGACTGAATTTCATTGAGGCCGGATTCAGCAAGAAGATCTGAAAAACCTATCACCGCGTTCATTGGAGTGCGGAGTTCATGGCTCATGTTGGCCAGAAACTCACTTTTCAACCGACTAGCCTCCTCAAGCTGCCTGTTTTTTTCTCTAAGCTCGGCAGTCTGCCTCTCAATCTCAATCTCAAGCTTTTTGGCATACTCCTTTTCCTTATTCTGAATCAGGAGATACTGCTGGTGATTGTCTTCCAGCAGCTTTCTGAACTGCTCGTTCCGCACATCGGTCTGACGGATAAGCTGTTCATTTTCGAGTTTAACCACTCTTATTTCTCTTTTCAGCAGTGCATGCTCAATAAAACTCTGTAAAAGACTGAAAGTGACCTGGTCCGGAAAAAGGCCTGGAGAGCAACCGGGAAATTTAAAAAAGAGGACGGAATTGATCTGAGGAACGGCTCGGCGGTACAACAGGCTCTTGTCGGGAAGCTCAAAAAAAGACAGGACACTGCCGTCTTCAGCAACATCCTTTAGAAAAGAATCATAAGTCTCAGGTTTAAGCCCTAAAGGGTCATCTTCCGGTACTACGGCGCCGTCATTGGAATATATCCGGAAAACGGCGTCAGGGACCAGCTTCTGCAGATCCTGAAGAAATGTATGCAGATCTTCAAAGCCATCAACTAAATCGGAAAAAATTGAGTCAAAATCATTATTAATGGCTCTTTCATTCATTGTTCTCGTATAACTCTTTTGCTTTGGCCATTTCGGCGGGAAGATCCCTGACAATCAACTTATAATTTCCCATCATATTTTTTATATGACGTACAAGCAAGGGGTAAAGCGGGTCGATCTTGTCGGGAATAGCAGAATATTTCATTTTACCCGCAATATATTCAGCCAGTTGCAGTATGCTCGTAACACTGGAAATCGGATTTTTCTTTTCAGTGTTATGATGAAATCTGATTGCCTTCAGCACCTCCTCCGGCATTTTCCATTCCTTGGCCAACAACATGCCCACTTCACAGTGATCGGTCCCGATCACTTCCTGCTCACATTTAACCAGAGAATTATTCGGGGGGTTGTAAGCCTTGCATGCTTCATGAAGCAGGTCGCCCACAACCTGGTCTTCGACTATCAGACCAATATCATGTATGATGCCCGCCAGGAATAGATCATCGCCTGCAAGACCGAATATCCGCTTGCCGATCATATCTGAAAGAATAGAGATAGTGGCGCAATGAAGCCACAAATGCCTCCTCGAAAATACCGGATCATCACCCTTCTCCTTAAACAGATCCTTAATCGCTTCTACGGCAACAAGATTCCTCAAATTTTTCATGCCGCAGTACACAACGGCTTTTGCAATCGACTCAACCTTGTTTGCCAGACCGAAATAGGGACTGTTTACAAGTCGAAGCAGCCTGGTCACCAGAATTGGGTCAAGTTTAATGATCTCCTCAAAATCTCTCATGGTGCTTTCTTCGGAGTTAACCAGTTGGGTAAGTCGAATAGCCACATGAGGCAATGTCTTGAGATCGCAGAATTTCCTAACTATTTCCTTAGCTGTCGGCATACGGATATTTACTAAAATACTACTTCAGGTCTTTAATTTGCATTACCATGGCTTCCAGGTCGCGCACCGACCTGGAAACAGCGTCGAGATCCCCTGCCCGTCCGGCCTTTTCAATTTCATATGCGGCCGCGCGAATCCCTTCAACTCCCAGACTGGCGGCAGCTCCTTTGATACTGTGAGCCGCATCACCCACGGCTTCAGCGTCCTGTGTGTTTATTCCCTGTTTGATCTTTTCCAGATCAGAGGCGGCCGAGTCAGTGAACAATTCCAGAAGCTCTGCCAACAACTCCTCATCTTCTCCGGACTGTTCAAAAGCAAAATCCCTGTCCCATTGCAGATCAACCATGTTGCCGTCTCCCATAAAATATCATATGTGTACCTAGTCCAGCGCACTTGTAAAAGGCACACCTTTATTAAATGCCTCAGATGATTCCAATCCTGAAAAAAACCAAAACCTACTGAATACCTTAAGTATTTTAACAGAATACAAAAATCAAATCCAATTATCTTTTAAAGATAATATCTTTAAAAACTGTTTCTTTCAATACCGATTCAGGACAAGGCTTGATTGTGAACCTTAATAATATCGCGAAAAGAAATGACGCCTTCCCTGATGAGTCTCAGTTGACCGGCACAACCGATCACGATTGTTGAACTCCTGCCGCCGGCTGTCTCGCCGCCGTCAATAATCAGATCAACATCTTCGCCAAGCTGTGCTTCCACCTCACGGGGGTTCACCGTGGCGGGCCTGCCTGAAATATTGGCGCTTGTTGCGGTAATTGGTTTACCGACAGCGGTTAATAATGCGTTGGCAACTGGATTTGAGGAAATCCTCATTCCCACAGTCTGAGTATCTCCCGTGAGCAGGGGATCAAGTGTTAAAATTCCGTCAAAGATCAGGGTCAGAGGACCAGGCCAGAAGGTACGCATGAGTGGACGATAACAGCACGGAACGCGACTTGCCAGAAGAGATGTTTGGCCTTCATCCTGAATAAGAGTCAAAATCGGTTTATCAAAATTCCGATTTTTGACCTTAAAAAGCCGGGAAAGCGCCATGTGATCGTAGGGGTTCACGGCCAGGCCGTAATAGGTTTCAGTAGGGAAGGCGACCAGCCCGCCCTGCCTGATTATCGCCGCCCCCTTTTCGACTTCACGAGCTAATGCGTCATTCATGAAGAGCCTGCCGGCTTATTTCCCTTTTTGTTCAGCCAGATTGAGCGCAATTTCCTCGTTTGCCAGGCCAATTATCTGGGCTGCAAGGATTGCCGCATTTTTAGCGCCCGGTTTGCCGATACCCATGGTGGCAACCGGAACCCCGGGCGGCATCTGGGCAGTAGACAGCAATGCATCAAGTCCGTTCAACGGTGAGGCGTCAATCGGAACTCCTATGACCGGCAGAATCGTTCTGGCTGCCAGAGCCCCCGCAAGGTGAGCAGCCATCCCGGCGCCTGCAATAATGACTTTAAGTCCGCGACCCCTGGCATTCATTGCATATTCGGCTGTCTTAACAGGGGTCCTGTGGGCTGATGAAACCGTAACTTCGCAGGCAATCCCCATGGATTCAAGATAGTCTATAGTTGCCTGCATTACCGGCATATCGGATTCGCTGCCCATTACAATTCCTACCAGCGCGTCTCCCTTTTTCCTTTTAAGCGCCTTTTGGCCGATGTCTTTTCGGAAATAACAATCATCCCAGTTTATCAGATCGACCGCATCGTATGCTGCGCGGATTGACTCGTCAAGAGTGTCTCCCAGGGCGGTCACACCTAAGACACGGCCGCCGGACGTAACAAGTTGCTGATTCTTTAACTGCGTGCCGGCATGAAAGACCTTAACATGCGGTTTCCCGCCAGCCTGTTTAAGTCCCTTAATGACCTTTCCCTTGTCATATACTCCGGGATAACCGCCCGATGCCATCACAACGCAGACCGTGGGCCTTGGATCGATGTCCAGTGTAATTTCCCCAAGCCGTTCATCCACAACAGCCTCCATAACATCCACAAGATCACTCTGCATGCGCATGAGAAGCGGCTGTGCCTCCGGATCGCCAAAACGGCAATTAAATTCCAGGACCTTTGCCACGCCATTCTCTATCATCAGACCGGCGTAAAGCATTCCCTTGTATGGCCGGCCCTCGGATGCCATGGCATTGACTGTTGACTGCATGACTTGTTCCATAACCTGCTTATACAGTTTGTCCGTCACCACAGGAGCAGGAGAGTAGGCTCCCATGCCGCCTGTGTTGGGTCCCTTGTCTCCGTCATAGACCGCCTTGTGATCCTGGGAAGTCGGCAGGGGCAGGACTGTTTTGCCATCCGTAAAGGCAATGAACGATGCCTCTTCCCCGGTCAGAAATTCCTCAACCAGCACGGTATTGCCCGCTTTGCCGAATGCCCTGTCAACCATTATCAAATCAATAGCATCCATAGCCTCTTCCTCGGACCGGGCCACAATGACCCCTTTTCCGGCTGCAAGGCCGTCAGCCTTTACAACGACCGGCGCGTGGATATCCTTTATGTATTTGACTGCCTCATCCCTGTCGGTAAACACCTTGTATCCGCCGGTAGGAATATTGTACTTTGTCATCAGATCCTTTGTGAACACTTTACTGCCTTCCAGGGCGGCCCCTTTCCGAGAAGGTCCGAAAATACGCAGACCATGTTCCTCAAAACGGTCAACAATACCCTTGGTAAGCGGCCCTTCAGGTCCCACTACGGTCAGGTCAATCCCTTTCTGATCCGCAAACTCAAGCAAACGTTCGATGTCATCAGCGGCAATGTTGATGCAGGTTGCTGTCTCACCGATACCTGCATTACCCGGGGCACAATAAATGTCATTTACCTTCGGACTCTGCCAAAGCTTCCAGACCAGAGCATGTTCACGACCACCGGAACCCAATACCAGTATCTTCATAAAATTTTTCCTCTTAATGCCGTCAATCATTCCCTTTGCATGAGATTTCCATAAGTTCAAACCGGCGTACGCCGCCGGGGGTCTTTACTACAACCTCGTCTCCTTCGCTCTTCCCGATTATGGCTCTGCCGATCGGAGATGTGACGGAAATGCTTCCCTTTTTCACATCCGACTCATCAGGACCCAATAACTGATAGCCTTCCTCTTCATCAGTGTCAAGGTCAACCAACGTAACCAGGGAACCGAAAACCGCCTTTTCGCAACTCAGATTGGAACAGTCAAGAATTTCGGAGCGTCCGAGTTTGTCTTTTAATTCCATGATCCTGCCCTCAATGTGGCCCTGACGCTCCTTAGCCGCGTGGTATTCCGCATTTTCAGACAGATCTCCATGCTCCAGGGCAACCTCGATGGCCCTGATGACGTCAATCCTATCATGTTTCTCCAGCCGGATCAGTTCTTCCCGCATCCTGACATGACCGGCCTTTGACATTGGTACCCTCTCTACCATAACAATTTTCCTCCAATAAAAACCAAAAGCTACCGGCATTACCGGTAGCTTGACAACTTTTTATTAAAAATTGAACTACTCAAGTGGATAGACTGAAGGTTGAAGGCTTTTTGGGACAAACTTCAGTCTTCAGTCTAACTATCTAACCCAGATAAACTGGAAATTTTTAAAGGTCCTGGACTATTTTCAGTACCCCCCTGAGGGGTATAAGTACCTTAACAGTTGCGTGTAACTATTTAAAAATATTTCACCCTTTTGATTTCTTGCC
>JAYEJK010000487.1:0-6522 GCA_034660535.1 Thermodesulfobacteriota bacterium
TTTCCAGACCCTAAGAATGTAATCGTTCTCAGGCGCTCCATATGGGCGCTGGCAGTTCGGCTCACTATATAAGTAATATGTGAGCCGGGCTGATCGCACCCCAAGGGCACTTCCGTTGGGCGCGTTCAGATGGAGGGCCTGTGGATGATTACAATTAAACTTTTTCCAGTAGGTGAACTTAATGAAGCTTAAAATATTTTTTATGTTTTTGCTTATCGGCTTTTTTCCCGGCTGTGCAAGCCGGGACAATATAATCGTTTTGCTTCCTGATCCCGACGGCACGGTAGGCTCCATAAAGTTCACCAACCAGAACGGCTCGACAACTCTGGAAGAAACCGGGCAGGCATTATACATCACGGATATGCAAAAACTGCCTTCCGAGTCAACCCCGATCACCGACGGGATGGTGGAAAATATCTTTGCTGAGGCCATTGTAGCCCAACCTCAACCCCCTGTCCGGTATATCCTTTATTTTAAATTTGATTCCACCAAGTTGACTCAGGAAGCAAACGCCCTTCTGCTTGAGGCGCTTGATACCATCCATGAGCGCGGCTCCATGGATATCATCGTCACAGGACACACGGATAAAGCAGGCGCAAAGGAATATAACCTCTCACTCTCCTTGAAACGGGCACAGCAGGTAAAAGACATCCTGATTTCCAGGGATGTTGCCACGGAAAATATCCGGACCTCATCGCACGGTGAGGGCAACCCCCTGATTCCAACAGCAGATAACGTTCCTGAGCCGAAAAACCGCCGTGTGGAAGTCATTGTCCGCTGATTTCCCAACCTGAAGATTACTGATCCAAAAGGAGTCAACGTCTCAATTCGGCTTTACCAGAGCAGATCCCGCAGGCCGGAATTTCTTTGGATACGATTTTTTACAGCAGCCCGAAAAACCCCCTCTTCCGCCCACAACTCAACTTCATTCCCGGCCCTGGTAATCCCGGTGTAGATCAGCTCCCGCGTCAATATTTGTGACTGCTTCAAAGGAAGCACAAACAGGACATTATCGAATTCCGAGCCCTGACTCTTGTGAACGGTCATGGCAAATACCGTCTCATGTTCGGGCAGACGCCCAGGAGGGAAACTCCTTTTGATGCCGTCAGAGGAAATAAAAAAGACTCGAAGATCACCGCCTGTATCCGGGTCCGGCAGTGCAATACCCACATCGCCGTTAAAGAGTTTCAGTGTATAATCATTTCGGGTCACCATTACCGGGCGATACGGATACCAGCGCCGGCCCCGCGGAATCAGGTTCCTGTCCGACAAAATTTCCTCGACCATACCATTTAAATCCACAACACCGAATGGGCCATGCCTGTGAACACAGAGTATTCTAAACCGTTCAAACGCGGTGATCGCCTCTTCCGGGACAATAGCCCGAATATAGTCCTTATAACCATTTACGACCCGATCCTTTAAGGCCTCTTTCAAATCACCTGTCAATGGAAATTCATGCCAATAAACAGACCGACTCGTGTCAGGTTTTAAACCGCCTTGTCGGCCGCGAAGCACCTGCACTGCAAGGTCTTCGTCACCGTGATTCACCGCCTGGGCCAATGCGTTGATTTCACTTTCAGATCCAAAACGGCGGCTTTCCTGAAGGACCGTAATGCAGTCCCTCAAAAGGCCGGGCGCCCTCTCCCCTTCTTCCGGGACCGAATCACCTGTCAGTTCCTGAATTACGGTTCGGAATTTCTTTGAAAACCCGCGCTCAGCGCCTGCATTACAGATATCACCCAAAACGGCGCCGGCTTCCACTGATGCAAGCTGATCCATGTCTCCCAGAAGAACCAGGCGGGAGGTTTCCGGCACTGCCTGGACGAGTTTGGCCATTAGCGCGAGATCCACCATTGATGCCTCGTCCACAATCACAGCGTCATAGGGCAACGGATTCTCATACCCGTAACGAAAATATGGAGAACCATGCCTGAAACCCAGCAATCGATGAATCGTGAATGCCTCATCAGGAATGGCATCCCGGACAGCGGAACTGCACTGAAGAGAAGCCTTGACACGACGCACCGACTCCTGGAGTCGTGCCGCAGCCTTGCCTGTCGGCGCGGCAAGAGCTATTTTAAAACTTTCCGGGTAACTCCCTCCAAGCGCCTGTCCTAGAAGAAGCGCCATTATTCTGACAGCGGTATGTGTTTTGCCGGTCCCCGGACCTCCTGATATTACGCTGAAACGGTTGATCACGGCAACAACAGCCGCAACCCGCTGCCGGTCCGGGCCCGTGCCCCCATATTCAGGGAAAAACGAATCCAGATCTTCTCTCAGACGTCCTGAATCGACTTTAAAATGATCCGATCCCGCCCTGGACAAAATCGCGGTTGCAAGCTGCCTTTCGTACTCCCAGTAACGATAAAGATAGAGCCTGCCTTTTTCATCCAAAATCAACGGCCGAAAATCGTCCGGCCCTCCCACAACCGAAGTCTGCTTAAGGATTTCAATCCAACGATCCTCAGGCGGGCAACGCAATCGGGAACCGTCCGCACTCTCAAAATCCAATAGACGACCCGCCATATCAGGGATGTCAACACAGACATGGCCCTGGTCCAGACAATTAGAGGCAAGGGCGGCGCCAAAAAGAAATTCAGGCGTGTCATTTTGGGCAAGTCTGCCCATCAACCTTGCAAAATGGACATCCAGGCTGGAAAGAATATTATTTTTTTTAAGTTCTTTAAGAATCAACATCACGCGGCCTCAATAATCCGGCCCTGAATAATGCATGCACAAAGCGCTTCAATAAGACGTTTGTCGGGACGATCAAAAAAGACGCCATACGGTTCATTCGGATCCGACCCCTTAACAGGCGGACCCATTCCCCTGACAAACAGGTAATATACGCCGCCGAAGTGAACATCATAGCTGTATTCGGGAATCCGGGCCGCAAGATACATATGAAGAGCCATGGTATAGAGATGATACTGAAGCATGTACTGATCATCCGCCATTACGCGGATAAGCCGCTCGCAAGAGTATTCAGACCGGACGGATCCCAGATGATTTGATTTGTAATCAACTAAAAAAAAGCGCCCTTCATGTTCAAAAACAAGATCCATATATCCTTTCAGAAACCCCCGTACCGGGGAAAACCTGAGCCTGTCCATGCTTTCATGGACTATGCCCTTAAATTCAGATGATCCGTGAGCCCTGAACACATTACTGAGCCCTTCGGGCGTAAGGCGGGAAACCGGGTAATAGAACTCCAGTTCATCAAGACGGCTATCAATCGCGATATCCGCCAGCTTCAATCCCTTGACATCAAACCCAAGAGGCGTGTCAAGGACTTGTGCGATCATTTTTTGAATAACGAGCTCCCATTCAGGATCAAAGCCGAATCGACGGAAGATCCGGGAAATCAGTTCAGCGGCAGCCTCACTGTTCACATCTTGAAAATCAATCTCCTCAAAAATTTTATGAATCAGGGTCCCGGCAGCGGCGCCCCTTGGAAATGTAAAAATATTCCGTTCTATTGCGCTGCGTGAAGATTCAGGGGCTGACAGGGTCATCATCTGGTCGCGGTCAGGCCTGTCCACATCATGGGAACCCGAGGATATGAGCGAGGAATAGCTTGAGATACGCCGGTCCCGGCGGATAACGGAATCAAATGCCCGTGTTTTAAGAAGATCGGATTTTTCAAGGAAGGTACGGAGTCTCTCATCAGACGGCTCAGGCATGTCACATACCGATATAGCGCCTTCCGCTCTTGCTTCAAGTTCCCTTAAATCTTCAAAAATCTCTTTATCACTTAAGCCCTTGACCCGATCTTTCACTTTAGAAAGAGCGTCATCCGGGGATACGTCCGGGCCATGATGAAGCAGATAGGCGAGGGCGGAAGTCCCGTAATCCGTGAAAGGCCCTGACACGACATAACACCGATGCACCGCACGGGTCAGAGCCACATAAAGGAGCCGCAGATTCTCTGCCTGCTCTTCCATCTTTGCCGATTCAGAGTGATTCTCCCAATCGTCCGAACCAAGGTCAAGGGTCAAGCGGTCATCATTTTGATGATCGTGAAAAGTAACAGGCCCACGTCCCCTGCCTTTGCTGTGAATATATCCATCCCAGGCAAAGGGGCAGAATACAATCGGATACTCCAGCCCCTTGCTGCAGTGGATGGTGACGATTTTCACCCTCTTTTCGTCACTCTCAAGCCTGAGCTGTTGTTCGTCCGCCCCCCTGCCGTCAAGCTGCCGTGTTTCCTGAAGCCATTTCACAAGACCGGCCATTCCAAGCTTATGTTCAATCTCGGCCTGCTGCAGGAGCTCAGCCGCGTGCAGGATGTTTGTGAGTCTCCTCTCGCCGTCGGGAAAGGCAAGCAATCGTTCATGGACGCCTTCCCTGGCCAGAAGAAGACGGAACATCCTCATAAACCCCTTTGCCTGCAAGACCGTGTGATACTCCCGAATTCGTTCCAGCCGGGACTCCCATTCACGGTCATCTTCGACGGCCGCGTGAAGCTGATTAGCGGAAAACCCGAAAAGATGAGTTAAAAGAGCCCCCCTTACCAATGACTCATCATCCGGCCTGACAATCGAAAGGAGCGCCCTTTCTATTTCCTCGGTTTCTTGTGAGGAAAACAGATTCTCCTGACTGTGAAGAACACTTGGCACGGAACATGCCGTGAGCGCCTGCTGCAGAATTGCGGCTTGATTATGACTGCGAACAAGAAGCGCAATATCCCCGGGTTCAACCGGACGTTCTCCAATTACAGCCTTTCCGGCGCCGCCCGGTTTTAATAGACGGACGACCTCTGATGCCACGGCGGCAGACACCCTTTCCCGTGCCCAGGATTTTGTAATGCAGTCTCTATACAACCGGGTATTTTCCCGCCCCTGGAACCAGATCACAAAAGGCGGTTTGGTTTTGCCGTTGATCGCTAAGGACTCCGGGCCCCCATTGGCCTTATGTCCTGACAACAGTCTGTGGTATCTGATATTCTCGAAAATAAACGGACGTATATGGGATGGAGAAAAAAGCGTGTTCAATGCAATTAAGAGCAATGGCTCGGAACGGTAGTTGTTTAAAAGAGTATGCCGGGCGTCCGCCTTGGTAAGCGCCTTCATGTATGCAAAAATATCCGCCCCCCGAAAACCGTAGATAGCCTGCTTGGGATCACCAATCAAAAACAGGATTGAATCCACAGGGAAATATATCTTGCTGAAAATCTCATACTGAACAGGATCAGTGTCCTGGAACTCATCGATCAAGCCGGCCTGGTATTTCTCCCGGATCATTCGCGCCAACCGCTTCCCGCCTTCTTTGTCAAGGGCGCTGTTCAGATCCGTCAAAAGGTCGTCAAAGCCCTGAATGTTCATCAGACGCTTACGCCTTGCCATCTCATTTTGTACAAACTCAAAAAGTTCCACCTTGAACTGAACAAGGAGGTAAATAAAGGCTTCGGCCCTTTCCAGGACCCTGTCGCACTCACTGAAAAATTCATGGACCGGTGGTTCGTGGTTCTTTTTTACAGCCCGGCTTATAAAGTCTGCAGTGAATTTTGTAAACTTGTCAAACAGAACAGGCGATGGAATTTCATGATTAAGCCAGGCATCCATTGCATCACACCATCCTGGAATACTATTACGTTTGTACTTCTGCCTGTTAAGCGCCGGACTATCCAGCAGGATCTCTTCCACCTCCGGCCGATTTTGTTCCCAGATCGTCTGAAGCCTGCGGACCGAGTCTGAATATGTCGACTCAATCTCTTCGCGGTCCATTTTCATAACATCAGGAAAGAGCTGCTGTCCGGGCCTTAATCCTCCATTCCGCACCAACACCAACAGATTGTCAGGATTGACATTTTGGTTTGCGAGATATTGAGCGAAAAGGCGGGATGAGGAATACACCCTGGTGCGCCAGTAATCGTCCACAACCTGCCTCAAGAGATCACTCTGATCAACTGTCAGTTCAGTATCAAAGAGGGCGCTGCTTTCAAATGCATTATCCCTTAAAACACGCTGACAGAAGCCGTGTATTGTGTAGATCGCAGCCTCGTCAAAACAGGCCAGGGCCTCGCCAAGCCGGCCGATGGCCGCTTCCCGGTCGTGACATTCCGAAAGCAGGTAAAAAAGCGCCTCATCATCACTTGCACCGCTTTCAAAGGCATCAAGAGCTTCCCTGATCCTCCGCCTGATCCGGTCGCGCAGTTCCGCCGTGGCTGCAACCGTATAGGTCACCACAAGGATCCGGTTCACAGGAAGACCCTTTTCAAGCAGCAACCGCAGAAACAGGATGGCAAGAGTATAGGTCTTGCCGGTTCCGGCACCGGCCTCAATGATGTTCACACCTGTTAAAGGCGCCCTGAGAGGATCAAGCGGCTGCATATCAGGAAGGTTATATCCGGCGCTTTGGGGTGTCATAATAACGACTCTGTACTGAAGGTCTCCTGATTATAACGGATTTGGGGGAGGAAAGCCTTGCACCATTTTTTGTAACTGCCTGATGGGTGGCATGGACAAACTTGTTTGTCCGTGCAAAAAACGTCAATGCAAAGTGAGGAAAGAATTATCC
>JAYEJK010000488.1:0-6503 GCA_034660535.1 Thermodesulfobacteriota bacterium
GTACTGAACAGAGTCCAGGACCTTTAAAAATTTCCAGTTTATCTGGGTTAGCAGATTCCTCAGTATGTAATCGTTTACAGGTGCGCCATATGTGTGCGCTAGCAAGGCTGGCGCGAACTATAATAAACCTATGTGAACCAGACTGATCGCACCCCGTTTTCTGTTGCTTAATCTCGATAATATCAGGCTCGTCTGAAGTCCCGGTTTTTTTAAGTGATTCGTATATCAGGCTCATATTCCGTGCCCCATATTTTCCGCATGGACAAACAAAGTAACTTCTCAATAAGTGGTGGTAGCAAAATTTGAATATTCTTTCTGGATTCCGGCTAACTGCATGACGGAATGACGGACTTGGAGCCTGGATTGTCATTCCCGCATGTCTTTAGCGGGAATCCAGGACTTTGGCCGCCACTTATTGAGAAGTTACAAACAAATTTGTCCATGCCACCCACCACCACCATTCACCATTCATCATTAATTTTTGCCAGGCTGTTGTCCAGTGTTTCGGGATTATCGATCTGGAGGCCTGTATATTTTATATCCCGCGGGAGAATTCTTTTGAGAAGCTTGGTCAGCACCTTTCCAGGGCCGACCTCGATAAAGGTCCTTACACCCTTATCGGCCAAATTATTGATAATGTTATGCCATTTTACCATTGAGGCAATCTGGCGTGCCATGATCCGGCGGATTTCGTCCACATCGGTCTCAACTTCGGCAGTAACATTAAAAAGAAGGGGAATGGAAGGAGGGTGAAACGCAACTTTTTCCATGGCCGCGGAAAAATCAGCCACCGCATCCTGAATCAGGTTACAGTGCCAGGCCCCGCTTACCTTTAGAACGATCACCTTTCCGCCCTTTTCTACAACCGCGGCCGTGGCTTCTTCAATGGCCGACCGTTCTCCGGAAATAACGATTTGAAGCTTTGAGTTATGGTTGGCCGCGGAAATTACGCCGTCACCCGATAGACCATTTATGATCTCAAGCACGTCATCCAGGTTGAGACCGAGCACGGCCGCCATGCCGCCGGGATGTTTTTCCGCCTCACGGTCCATTAACCGGCCCCTTTCCGAAACAAGGGTCAGCGTATTTTCAGGCGACAGTGAATCCGCCGCGCAGAGGGCTGCGTATTCTCCCAGGCTGTGTCCTGCAACAAAGTCCGGCTTGATCCCTGCCTTTTTAACTGCCTGCAGGCATATCAGGTTTGTGACCGTAAAGGCGGGCTGGAGGTTTACGGTTTGTGTCATTTCCTCCATGGGACCTTCAAGGCAGAGTCTTTTTAAGGGAAGACCGCTGATAGACTCAGCCTTTTCCATGAGCGCCCGGCTTTCCGGATTTGATTTGAGAAACTCCTTTCCCATTCCAATGTATTGTGAACCCTGTCCAGGGAACAGGAGGGCAAGCTTGGTGTTTTTGTTTCCGCTCATGAGTAACTCCAAATATGGTTAAAGGTTCCCGGTTCAAAGGTTACTACTTGCCCCATAGCGGCAAGTAAAACTGCAAAGCAGTTAACCGTGAACCCTGAACCCTGAACCCTGAACCCTGAACCTTTTCAACCCGGACCGAGTGTTTTTATCACTTTTTGTTCCGGTTTCCGCATGGAGGTGAAGTGAAAAAATTTCCCAGGAGAAACAATCCTACGCCGACACAGATTGCGGAATCCGCGATGTTGAAGGCCGGCCAATGGTATTGACCGATGTAAAAGTCAAAAAAATCAACAACCGCGCCAAACCGCATTCGGTCAATCAGGTTTCCAAGCGCTCCGCCTGAAATGAGTCCGATTGCAATGATATAAATTCGGCCTTGAGATTTCAAATGGCGGTACGCAAAGAACAGAACAACAAGGGCTGTCATTGCAACTGCAATAAAAAAGAATTGCCTGCCGAAAGTGAGGTCGCCGGCAAAGAGACCGAATGCAGCGCCGGTGTTCATGACAAAGGTGAGATTGAATAATCCGGGGATCACGACCTCTGTTTCATGCAGGACAAAGGTCTCCAGAATCCACCACTTGGATAACTGGTCCCCCAGGACCACGGCAAGTGCCGTAATGATCGGTCTCAGTTCCGATTTTCCAGATCTAAAGCTCAGGATAATTCACCCATGACGGAAACGCAGCGTGCGCATAACTGCGGGTGATCGCTTTCCTGTCCCACGGATTCGGACCGCATCCAGCACCGCTCGCATTTCTCTCCCGGTGCGGGCCTTACAAGTACGGACATATCTTCGATCGTATCCGCCCGGTAACAGGCACCTTCGATTTCATTCACCTGCCGCATTGCAGAGACAATGGAAATGGTCTGAAGCGTATCCAGGTGCTCTTTTAAGAAATCGGCAAGATCTCCCTTTACCGAGACAAGGACTTCGGCATCGAGCGAATGGCCTATCACCTTGTCCTGCCGGGCGATCTCAAGCGCTTTTGTGATTTCCGACCTGACCTCAAGGATATGTTGCCATTTTACTGCAAGATCTTCATGCAGAAAATCCTTACGTTCTTTGGGAAACGTTGCCAGAAAGATATTTGATTCCCGCCCGGATACCTGAGGCAGGTATTCCCAGGCCTCGGAAGATGTGAAACTTAAAACCGGCGCCATCAGTCTTAACAGGCCGTCCACGATCTCGTAAAGCACGGTCTGGGCCGACCTTCTGGCCTTGGATGTCGGCGGGGCCGTGTAAAGACGGTCTTTTAAGATGTCAAGGTAGAGTGAACTCATGGTCACGGTGCAGAAATTTTGGAGCGCGTGAAAAATTGAATGAAACTCAAATGATTCATATGCCTTTTTTATTTTTGTTTTCAGTAATTCAAACTGGTGAAGCGCCCACTGGTCCAGTTCCTCCATGTCGGCGACGGCCACAGAGTCGGCAGATGGATCAAAATCAAACAGATTGCTCAACATGTAGCGGATCGTGTTTCTGATCTTTCTATAGGCGTCTGTGAGTTGGCCCAGGATCTTGTTTGATATCTTGATGTCGTCCCTGTAATCCTCGGATGCGACCCAGAGCCTCAAGATTTCCGCGCCATACTTGTCAATTATCTCGGATGGGGCAATCACGTTGCCCAGACTCTTGGACATTTTTTTGCCCTTGCCGTCCACCACAAATCCGTGGGTCAGAACGCCCCGGTAGGGAGGGATACCGCGGGTGCCGACAGAGGCCAGAAGTGAACTCTGGAACCATCCGCGGTGCTGGTCGCTGCCTTCAAGATAAAGATCACACGGGGCGGAAAGGCCGTCAGTCTCTTCAAGCACGGCGGCATAGCTTACGCCGGAGTCGAACCAGACATCTAAGATATCCTCTTCCTTTTTAAAAGAGTCTGACCCGCATTTCGGGCACCTGTCATCCGGGCCGAGGAAATCAGACGCATCGTGAGTGAACCAGCCATTTGCCCCTTCCTTTTTAAAGAGTTTGTCTATTTTTTCAGCAACCTCTTTATTCTTAATGATCTCTCCGCATTTTCCGCAGTAAATAACCGTGATCGGCACACCCCAGGCCCGCTGCCTGGAAAGACACCAGTCCGGACGTATATCCACCATTCCCAATATGCGCTCTATTCCCCATTTGGGCGTCCAGGTAACATCCTTTATAGCGGCCAGGGCCTTTTTACGCAGATCATTTTTTTCCATGGAAATGAACCACTGTTCCGTGGCCCTGAAAATTACCGGCCTTTTGCAGCGCCAGCAGTGGGGATAGCTATGGGTAAGGAAATCCTCTTTGATTAAGACGCCCTTTTTAGCCATGTCCCTGTTTATCTCCTTGTTCGCGTCAAAAATATTCATTGATGCGTATGGCCCTGCCTGGTCGGTGAATTTTCCGTTATTGTCCACCGGCGAGAGTATGGGAAGGTCGTACCTGATGCCGCTCATATAATCCTCCCGGCCGTGACCGGGCGCTGTATGCACGCATCCTGTCCCGGTTTCAAGCGTAACATACGGGGCAAGTATCATGAGCGATTCACGTTCAATGAATGGGTGGTCGCATGTGCGGCCTTCAAGGAGTTCTGCTGAAAAGGTTGTCAGTATCTTGATATTGTCAACAACGCCTTTAAGCTCTTCTGAAACCTGTTCCACAAGGCCTTGGGCAACGATCCAGATCTCTCCGTCCGCATTAACCGCTGAATAGGGAAAATCCGGATGAAAGGCAATTGCAAGATTTGCAGGCAGGGTCCAGGGAGTTGTGGTCCAGATAACAGCAAAGACCTCTTTTCCGGCCAGTTCCGGAATCACGTCACCCAGATCGTCGGTCACCTTGAATTTCACATAGATCGACGGTGATGTGTGATCGTGATATTCGATTTCAGCCTCGGCAAGGGCGGTTTTGCAGGATGAGCACCAGTAGACCGGCTTTTTGCTTCGTACTACGGACCCTGACATGAGGAACCGGTTGAATTCCCTGGCAATGGTTGCCTCATAGCCGTAATTCATGGTGAGATATGGGTTATCCCAGTCTCCCAGAACGCCCAGTCGTTTGAACTCCGCTTTCTGGATCTTTATCCATTTTTTTGCATAATCCCGGCATTTATTACGGAATTTGAGTTTTGAAATCTCCCGTTTTTTGGGGCCCAGTTCCTTGTCCACGTTATGTTCAATTGGAAGGCCGTGGCAGTCCCATCCCGGTACGTACGGACTATGAAAACCGGCCATGCGTTTCGATTTTAATATTATATCCTTTAATACCTTGTTAAAGGCGGTTCCAAGATGAATGTGGCCGTTTGCATACGGCGGCCCGTCATGCAGGAGATAAAGCGGCCGGCCGGCCGTGGCCGAGTTTACCTGGCCGTACAGGTTTTCTTTGTCCCAGCGCTTGAGAAGTTCCGGTTCTTTCCGGGAAAGATCGGCCTTCATCTTGAATTTGGTCTTGGGCAGATTAAGCGTGGCCCTGTAATCCATGAGTCGTCCCCTTAAAAAGAATTTGACAGGATTACAGGATTAACAGGTTTTTTTTCCTGTTAATCCTGTAATCCTGTCAAAAAAAAAATTGTATATAGTCTATTTCCAGATGGAAATCGTTTAGAAGCGCTAACATACCAACTGCATTTCAAGTTGCAAGGTTAAATGTAAGCATCCAACGCATCCCGTACTCTTCGCAGAAGGTCGTTGCGTTGGTATGGCTTCTGGATAAGTTGCAGGCCTTTGTCAAGGATGAAGTCGGTGTGGACGGCGTTCATGCTGTAGCCGCTGCAAAAAAGGATGCGAATATCCGGGCGTTGTTCCCGGATATGGTTGAATACGGCTCGTCCACCGAGTTTGGGCATTATCACGTCGAGCAGCGCCAGGTCTATTTCATCAGCGTGGTTTTTAAACACACTTAACGCTTCCTCGCCGTCCACGGCTGTCAACACGGTGTATCCCGCTTTTTCAAGGATGATTTGGGACAGATTGCGGACACCGATGTCATCTTCGGCCAGCAGAATTGTTTCGGTTCCTCCCTGTATGGGGCCTTCGATCTTATGGCCCACGGCCGTGGCAGCGCGCTCAGCCAGGATCAGGTAAATTTTGAATGTGGTGCCTTTATCGATTTCGCTGTAGACATGGACCATGCCCCCATGCTGATTGACAAGGCCGTAAACCGTCGACAGTCCGAGGCCGGTGCCTTTTCCGATGCCCTTGGTAGTAAAAAATGGTTCAAAGACGCGGGCAAGCGTCTCTTTGTCCATTCCACAACCCGTGTCCGTGACGCTCAGGAGTATGTAACGCCCCGGCTTGGCCCAGGGATGGGACTCGCAAAATTTTTCATCGATCCGGACATTTTCGGTCTCAATGGTGATTTCGCCACCCATGGGCATGGCATCGTGGGCGTTGACGCACAGGTTCACCAGAATCTGCTCGATCTGCCCCCGGTCGGCGCGGACAGTCCCGAGATCACGGCCTGAGATTACCTCAAGCGTGATGTGCTCGCCGATCACACGCCTGAGCATCCTCATCATGTCCGCGATCACCTCATTCAGATCAAGGTAGGCCAGTTCCAGCACCTGCCGGCGGCTGAAGGCCAGGAGTTGGCTTATAAGCGTGGTCGCGCGTTTGGCAGCCTTCATCACCTCTTTCAGTTCCGCGTAGGCCGGGCTGTCGGCCTCCACATCCTCCAGCGCCATGTCGGTGTATCCTTGAATCACCTGCAGGAGGTTGTTGAAATCGTGGGCCACACCGCCGGCCAGTTGACCGACCGCCTCCATCTTCTGGGCCTGGCGCAACCGGATTTCCGTCTTGTCCCGTTGCTCTTCCGCCCGCTTGCGCTTGGTGATGTCCCGGCCCGTTCCCTGGAACTCGACCACTTCCCCTTTGTCATTGAGAATGGCTCGATTGGTCCACTGCTGCCATCGCAGCTCGCTATCCGGCATAATGCATTGGTGTTCATGTGTTGCGACCGGATTTTCCCGCCCAAGGGTAGCAAAGGGCTCAAGTAAAAATAAGTTGGACAATATTGCGCTCAGATTTAGGTCGGATTGGGCCGATTGTGAGGTTACAAAACCGCAGGACTAGCAGCGCTAATTTGAGGATTTTGTAACCTCACAA
>JAYEJK010000489.1:0-20045 GCA_034660535.1 Thermodesulfobacteriota bacterium
TCCGTTTATAATACCATCTTTCACACATTTTTCAGAACTGCATTTTGGACAAATAGCCATGAGACCTCCTGTGGTAAGTTGAGACCTCATGATAGCATAGCTATATTAAATTAACAATGCCGAATAACAATTCACTATCCGAAGGCTTTAAGATAAATCTATTTGACATCAACTTATTTCTTGCATTTTCAGCATACTGCGTATTATGATAGTGTTTATTGTAACAGTATTTAATTATACATGAGAAGCTATCATGAAGAGCCTGACAAATAAACAATTGAAAATTTATGAATTTATTCTCACATGTCAGACAGAGAATGGATTCCCTCCGACTCAGGCAGAAATACGTGACCACTTCAGGTTTGGCAGCCTAAATGCCGTACGCAGTCACCTTATGCTAATCGAAAAAAAAGGCTATATCCGTCTAAGTTGCGGGAAAGCTCGCGGTATTCAATTGAAACGTACACCAGCATCAATTTTCCGGCAGCAGGATGGATCTATTCCTCTACTCGGATCTATTGCAGCGGGTGTCCCAATTTGGGCGAAGCGAAATTTTGAAACCCCCTTACCCATTCCTCCCTCTCTGTTTGGGGGCGGTGAGCTTTTTGCACTCCGTGTGTGTGGTGACAGCATGACAGGAGCAGGAATCAAAAACGGTGACATTGCAGTAATACAGAGAAAGAGTTGTGTTGAGAACGGAGAGATTGCGGCCGTTCTTATTGACCAGGAGGCCACTTTGAAACGAGTCTATTTGTCATCTAATTCGTTAGTTCTCAAAGCTGATAATCCTTCCTTTGGAGATCTTGAGTATACTCCGGACAAGAGCGACGTCATCATCATTTTGGGGCGCTACCTTGGAATTATTCGAACCGAGAATAACAGGTGTTGGTCATGAATGTTGTCGACTCAGTCAAGGCCTATGGATGTCACGATGTCGTGTTACTTGGCGACGAGCCATCTCCGAGACATTTGAATTACCTTGACCTTCTGAAAATGCCGAGTCGCGAGAATTTGAAAGTTGATGCCATCGCTGAATTTCAGTCAAGACCTCTACTTTACATTATAGCTGATGCTCAACTAGAGAATGCCGGCAGCAAGAAAATTTTGGATTTGCAATGTATGCTGGCTAACCGTGGAGAAAGGGCATATCTCGGAGTCCTTAGACCTGGAGAGCTGAATGTGTATCCTGTCAACTTGGATCGCTCGGTTCTGGAAGGTAGTCGCAAAATGTCCATCAAGCGTGAGTCTGCAGAAGCCCCTCTTTTTTTTCAGAGAGTTGTGAATGGATTTTTCAAATTGGAAGGCCAGCCTTAGGTTTCTGACTATGTATTTAAAACCATATATGATATGTTGTCCAAATCCTCAAAAGATCTTATAGAAATTTATGGTATTAACCCTTTAGATGTCCTTTCATTTCTTGGCCGGGCATTGTTCTTCCGTTTCCTGTGCGACCGTCGGATAGTGCGATTGCATGAGCTTCATTCCGTGTGCCCACAAGCCGATACACCCGGTGACTGTTTCCGCAATGTTGAAAATTCAGTTGCAACGTGTCAATGGCTTGATGCAACTTTCAATGGTGATTTACTTCCTTTCACCAGTAGTTATTTAAGTGTATTCACTCAGGCAAAGAAGCAGACTAACGGCAAATTATTTATTCATCTGCAAGCCATTTTGAAGGGATGGAAACATGCAGGCGCCGATGCTTTCCAACTTCCGATCGATTGGGGCGATCTTAATTTTGCTCACATCCCTATCGGCGTGCTCAGTCAGGTGTATGAGAATTTCAGCAAAGTATGGGATTCTCAACAGAGACAGCAAACAAGTGTGTACTACACACCAAGGAATATCGCACATTACCTCGTAGACGACGCATTTGAAGGCGTCGCCGAAAAGAAAAATGCTCATATTCTTGATCCTAGTTGCGGTGCGGGGATTTTTCTTGTTCTGGCATTCAGAAAGCTTGTTGCCGCCCACTGGGAACACGACGGAAAGAGACCGAACACGAAGAGGATTCAATCTATTCTCTACAATCAACTCTGTGGTTTCGATGTCAGTGAGTCAGCTTTGCGCTTAGCTGCATTATCGCTTTATATCACCGCCATCGAGCTTAACGGATCGCCCCGCCCCCCCAAGAGCCTGAAGTTCCCAAAGCCGCTGCAAAACATTGTGCTTTATAATCACAGACGACCTGAAGAGGATACAGCTAAGGGTTTTGTGCTTGGCAGCCTGCGTCCGGATTTTCCTTAAGCAGTCAGGGCCAGGTACGCGAGCCTTTAATACAATACTACAGGGGATCGAAGTTACAGGGATATTAAATGGGTCAAATCTATCGGATAGTGCTGTGTGGCCGGGTATGAATCAGCCTTTTATGCTTTTTTTTGCTCGTAACCGTGTGCCTGCCGCGAGCCACCATTTTCATTTTGTTACACCTCATTGTGATTAAAAGAGCTTGGCAATTACTTAAAGAAAACCCCCTGCCGATTTTCTTTTACATACCACGGATGAAGATACCATTACCCAGGTGCTGGTAGAGGTCGTTGAAAACCGTTTGCGAAAAAACGGTGAGGTTGATGGCTTCAATTGTGCTCTGTTTGGTAAAGTGAATCTGGAACCGAAAATTACAAACGTCGACAAAAAACATCTTGACAAGATGCCTGATATTTTTTTTGATCTAAAACGGGATCAACTGCCAATCCTCAATGATCAGGATGGCCTCTTTGTCGAATGTAAACCCGTTGACCGCAAACATCGGGGTTGGTTTTAATTTCGGCCACAAGTCTTTCATTGGGCAAAGGTGGGCACAGCCCACCCTACAAAAAATACATATTTCCACCATGTTATTCTTAGTTCTCTTGTAGGGTGGGCTATGCCCACCGTTATAATGGCCGAAGTTAAAACCAACCCCCAAACATCCAATTTTGTCCTGCTACTGCCAAAAGGGATTAATACGTTTTGTTAATGGCGATTGTATCTAACCGAGCAACTCTATGAGCATGACCCAGGAAAACTGCACTCCGCCATACACCATCACACCGCCAATGCTGCAAGCCATTGAGCAGATAGGTGAATGGCTGGGCAGGCTGGATGTTGCAACTCCGGCATTGGTTACGCCGCACCTTCGACGTAATAATCGAATCAAAACAATTCAGGCCTCATTGGAAATCGAGGGCAATAGTCTGAATTTGGAGCAGGTTACGGCGGTGCTTGACGGTAAACGGGTTCTTGGTTCCATGCGTGAGGTGCAGGAGGTCCATAACGCATTTCAGGCCTACGAAAAGTTGGAGAGCTGGAATCCGTCCGAGATGAAAGATCTCCGTGCTGCCCATGGGATTTTGATGCATGGTTTGGAAGAAGGGTCGGGCCATTTCCGAACCGGCAGTGTGGGGATCAAACGCGGCGCTGATGTCATTCATATTGCTCCGCCTGCAGAACGGGTTCCGCAGTTGATGACAGAGTTACTTGACTGGCTTGCCACCACGGACGAGCATCCACTCATTGCCGGCTCTGTGTTTCATTATGAATTTGAATTTATTCATCCATTCATGGATGGTAACGGTCGATTGGGCCGCCTCTGGCAGACTCTTATCTTGAGCCGCTGGAAACCTGTCTTTGGTCTACTGCCCATTGAAAGCATCATCCGGGATCAGCAGGAGGATTATTACCAGTCCCTGAGAAATGCCGATCAGACCGGTGATAGCACGTTATTTGTTGAGTTTATGCTGAGGGCTATTTTGAATGCCCTCATGTCAACGGCATTTGTGACCGATCAAGTCGCCGATCAAGTTAGCGACCAAGTTAAGAAATTGTTACAGGCTCTTGCCTCAAGGCCACAAAAGGCTATGGAACTCATGGCGGAATTTGGCCTGTCGCATCGCCCGACATTTAGGAAAAATTATCTGCAGCCCGCCCTCAAGGCCGGTCTGATTGAAATGACCCAACCGGAAAAACCACAAAGCAGCAACCAACACTACCGCATAACCGCAAGGGGCGGAAGGTTTGTCACGGTCGAGTATTCGCTGATGCAGTTAATTACCAACATTTAAAAAATATATCATTGAAAAATTATGGCATACGATGAACTTGAAGCGGTAATGATGCCGGATGGCACAATCCAGCTTGAATGGGCGCCTGTAACTGGGAAGATCAATAAGCACAGTGACCTGCAAAATGAGATATATGAGCAGTATTCAGCAGACCCGGACAGTTGGTTTTTTTATCTTGGCTTTTGCAATAAGAAGATAACCTTATCTCCATCGCTGAGTTTTTGGCGCAGATTCTCCGGCATCTTTACCCGTAAACTCAGTTTAACCCCTGATATAGAAGACCGGCGCGGCGAGATTGTCATCCCCCTTGCCGATGAGGAACTCGCGCAGTTGCAGGACCGGATTCCCATGATGCCGGGGAGTGAGTACCTTCATAAAGAGGTGTTTCTTGGATTATGGGAGGCACTCCATGACATATTCTCCCGAAAAATAGAGGCATATGATGGCTCTGTCGAGGAGTTTGTCAAAGAATACACTCCCGACGTTCACCTGGTTGGCCGGATTTATTTTCACCTGGTCGAGAACAAGGACAATGATGAGGCCCCTTTTGCTTTTCTTGCCACATATTCTACAAGGCTGAATGATGAGGGGGAGTCCAGGCATCTGCCGTTGAAGTATGCCCTGGAAGAATACGAAGGCGACAATGAAAAACTTCTGGACCTGCTTGTTACCGTACATGAGGCTGCGAAACAGAGTGAGCTGATGGCGGACCTGCTGGATTCAGGCGAGTTGTTTTATCCTTTGGCTTGGTCTTCAAAAGAAGCGTTTACATTTTTGCAGGAGATTCCGCTTTATGAAGAATCCGGTATTCTCTGCCGCATTCCCAACTGGTGGAAAGGTAAGGCCGCAAACATTGGTATTAATATCAGTATAGGGGAAAAAACCCCTCCAATGGTCGGCATGAATGCCCTTCTTGATTTTTCGCCCCGGCTCATGATTGGTGATACTGAAATATCAGAAAAAGAGGCCCGTCGCCTGCTTCATGAGTCCGAGGGGCTGGCTTTTCTAAAAAATAAGTGGGTTGCAGTTGATCCGGAAAAATTAAAACAGACTCTGGATGCATATGAAAAGGCCCGGAAACTGAACTCAGAAGAGGGGATCAGTATTATGGATGCCATGCGTCTCTCAATTAACCCACAGAAACTGCTTGGCACTGAAGATGGAGAAGTGCTTTCCGGGGTCTCTAACGGTGAATGGCTGCAATCGGTTTTTGAAAAATTACACCGTCCTGAAGCAATTGGCGCTGTCAAAACCGCCAAAACATTTAAGGCCAAACTCCGCGGTTATCAGCAGGATGGTATGAAATGGCTTTTTTACCTGCATAAGTTGAAATTCGGTGCATGTCTGGCTGATGACATGGGGCTGGGAAAGACTGTGCAGGTACTGGCTTTTCTTAACGCCCTGAAAACAGAAAAAAAGAAAGTGGGAGGAGTAGCTAGGGCGTCTCTTTTGGTCATCCCGGCATCACTGCTCTCAAACTGGATCAATGAAATAAATTCATTTTACCCAAGCCTTGTATGTTTTGCCGCCCACCCCGACCTGCATAAGCCAGGTAAGATCCCGGTGCTTAACCCGGAAAAACTGGACGAATTCGATCTTGTGATAACCACTTACGCTTTGGCCCAGAGATATAAATGGCTTCAGGAATATTCCTGGAACTATGTTATTCTGGATGAAGCGCAGGCCATTAAGAATCCGGGAACAAAGCAGACCAAGACCGTTAAAGAGCTGTCAGCCGATAACAGAATTATCATGACCGGCACCCCGGTTGAAAACAGGTTGTCTGATCTCTGGAGCCTTTTCGACTTTTTGAACCCGGGACTGCTTGGCAACTCAAAAGAGTTTGCCGGCTTTACCAAAGGACTTGCCAATGACCCGAATGGTTATGCCTGTCTGCGTAAAGTAGTCAGTCCTTTCATCCTGAGGCGGTTGAAGACCGATAAGTCGATTATTTCCGACCTTCCCGACAAGGTAGAAGTGAAGACCTGGGCTCTAATGAGTAAAAAACAGACTGTACTTTACAGCGAAGTCATAAAGGGGATCAGCGAGGTCATTGAAAATTCAGAGGGGATTCAAAGAAAAGGCCTAATCTTATCAGCCCTGATGAAGTTCAAGCAGCTCTGTAACCATCCCTCTCAGTATCTCGGCCTGGATGTGTTTGAGGAAAAAGAGAGTGGCAAGTTCCAAAGATTGCGCGAGATCTGTGAAACTATCTACGAAAAAAGGGAAAGGGTCCTTGTCTTTACTCAATTTAAGGAAATGACCGGTCCATTATTCAGATTTTTGGCAACCATATTCAAGCGGGATGGCCTGGTCCTTCATGGAAGCGTTCCTGTCGGCAAAAGAAAAAAACTCATTGAAAAATTTCAAGGCCGTGAATATGTACCGTTTTTTGTTTTATCTCTTAAAGCAGGGGGAGTCGGGCTCAACCTGACCGCGGCAAACCATGTGATTCATTTTGATCGGTGGTGGAACCCGGCTGTGGAGAACCAGGCAACGGACAGGGCTTTTCGTATCGGTCAGAAAAAAAATGTCATGGTTCATAAGTTTTTGACCAAGGGCACTATAGAAGAAAAAATTGATGAGATGCTTATGCAGAAGTCAAAACTATCAAATGAAGTTGTCGCGGCGTCCGGTGAAAACTGGATAACCGAGATGAGTAATGATGAGTTGTTTGAACTGTTCACATTGAAACTATAATTATTTTAAGACGAGAATATTATGAGCTATTGGAGATATCCACGATATGTTTCCGTTGCCGAAAAACAGGCCAAGGCAGCGAAAAAATTAAAACAGCTAAAGAAAAAAATGCCGGGCATCAAGCCGGTCGTTATTAAAGGCAATAACCTGGCCCGCACCTGGTGGGGAAAGTCATGGAACAAAAACCTTGAACGATACGCAGACTATACCAATCGTATCGGCAGGGGTAGAAGTTATGTCCGGCACGGGGCAGTCCTTGACCTCAAGATAGATTCCGGGAAAGTGACCGCTCTTGTCCAGGGATCAACTTCCAAACCCTATGAAGTTGTAATAAATATAAAAGCCGTCAGTCAGGCCAATTGGAGCGCAATAAAAAAACAATGTGAAGGGCAATTGAAATCATTGCAGGACCTGCTTGCCGGGAAGTTCCCCAAGGCATTGGGAGAGATCTTTTTCGCTAAAGGGAAAGGGTTATTCCCGAGTCCGCAGGCTATCAGTTTTAATTGCAGTTGTCCTGACTGGGCCTCCATGTGCAAGCATGTCGCAGCTACTCTCTATGGTGTCGGCGCCAGATTTGACGAAGATCCTTCCTTATTTTTCAAATTACGGGGGGCGGATACCGGAGATCTTATTGCACGAGCGGTAAAAGATAAAACAGGTGAACTGCTGGCAAAAACAAAAAGGAAGAGTGCCAGGGTTATTGATGATGCCGACCTTTCAGACATTTTCGGCATAGACATGGACAATAAACCGGACTTTGCCGGAAACAGAACAAAGGCGGTTAAAAAGAAGACGGCTGCAAAAAAAATAGCCAAGCCCATTGATCTGCCCGGGAAGCGGAAAAATAAACAAAAGACTCCAAACCCTGCGAAGCTGGATAAGAGCCTCTATTCTCAAAAAGCTGATAGCGGCATTTTGAACAGATCACTAACTACAAGTAAGGGTGTAAATGTTTCAAAAAGAGGCTCTAAAACTGCCACAGGTCTTGTTGCTGAATTAATCGTTGCCGATAAAACAGGTGTCACTATAGAAAAATTGGTTGAAAAAACCGGCTATTCGAAGACCAAGCTGTACGGCATAGTGCATAGATTAAAACAGCAGGGAAAAATAAAGAATAAGTCCCATGGGGTTTATGTGAAAGCCTGACAAAAAATGTCCATTTCATCTCTGATTGCTTTTTATTTCCAGACCCTTAGGGTTCGCCCGAAAATGTGAAGTTATTTTTGAGCGAGCCCTTAAAAGCCGTCGTCTGTTTCAAGGGTTATCTCTTCGTCATAATCGTCGTCGCCACTCTCGTCGCCACTCTCGTCGCCACTGTTGTCGCCACTGTTGTCGTCGCTACTGTCGTTGTTTTCTTCACTCTCATTATCCTCGGTTTTCTGGTCAGTAGCGGCTTCCTGTTCGTCGACCGTGGCCTCGTGGAGTGTCTCTTCTGTCGGCGGATAGGCTTCCGTCTTTTCTTTTTTGCTCGATTTTATCACGGTTCGTTTGGACTGAGGCAGGACGATCTCGGTAATTTTGTCCACTTCATGCTGTACTTCCAGGTCAATCAGGCAGACATCGCAGTTGGTTATGTGATTCTGCATGAATGACACCATTCTGGCAGGCGCCAGAGACTCATCTTGAACCGCGAGATACCAGGATTTGATAAGGTTTTTTAACCGTTCGCATTCCATAATATCCAGTTATCCTCCCATGTTATGTTGCGCAGGGACAAATTGATTTATTTGTAGAAAGATTGAATAACATACAATTGTCCGGAAATCACTCCGGATGAGAATTATGTGGATGACACAACAATATAATTGGTTTTCAGACAGAAAAAAGTTGTCAGACCGCAATGGAAAAACTATTATACCTGCCACGGAAGTGGAAAGGGCGCTGGTGGCCCTCCCGGACTTCAAATCCGGTGCACTGGGTTAACAGCTTGGTGGGTGGGTTCGATTCCCATGCACTTCCGCCAAGTAAATATTCGACAGCACTCCATCTGTCCACGATCAGGCCTTCCAGCATACTTATGTATCGCTGAAAGACCTGATCGTGAACACCTGGACCACTGTCAAACATTTACAGACCGAGGTCTTTTGTAATATTTCCACACAAGCCGAATATTTACTCCGCCAATCATGAAATTTTAATAAAATCAGTTCCTTGATGCTGCGCCGGGAAGCTGATTTTGTTTTTTCGTTGAATCCTCGCCAGGCATCAGGGGATATCCCATTTCCTCCCGTTGAACGGTGTAGCTCTTTGCCACCTTTTTTGCGATGTTTCTGATTCTGCCGATGTATCGGGTCCGTTCGGCGACACTTATTGCCTTTCTGGCATCCAGCAGGTTAAAGGTATGGGAGCACTTCAGGCAGTAGTCATATGCGGGTAGGATGAGGTTGTTTTCAACCAGTTTTAAAGCCTCGGCCTCGTACGTGTCAAAGAATGAGATGAGGGCCTTAACGTTTGCGAATTCAAAATTGAATGTGGAGAATTCCCTTTCAGCCTGCTGGAAAATCTGTCCGTAGTCGACTTCGTTGTTCCAGGCGATATCGTATACGCTGTCGACTTCCTGGAGATACATGGCAATCCGTTCCAGGCCGTATGTGATTTCCACGGTCACAGGATGAAGATCAATTCCACCGGCCTGTTGAAAATATGTGAACTGGCTTATCTCCATGCCGTCGAGCCAGACTTCCCAACCAAGCCCCCATGCGCCGAGGGTAGGGGATTCCCAGTCATCCTCGACAAATCTGATGTCGTGTTCTAAAGGGTCAAGGTTGAATCTTGTCAGGCTGTCAATATAAATCTCTTGAATATCATGCAGAGAAGGTTTAATTACCACCTGATATTGGTAATAGTGTTGAAGGCGGTTAGGATTTTCACCATATCTTCCATCCGTGGGGCGCCTGGACGGCTGGACATAGGCCGCCTTCCACGGTTCGGGTCCCAGGGCGCGAAGCAGGGTGGCGGGATGAAACGTGCCGGCGCCCACTTCCATATCATAGGGTTGCTGGATCACGCAGCCCTTTTCCGACCAGAAATTGTTTAACTCGCGAATAATATCTTGAAAGTACATTGGAAGGGTTCCTCTGTCACTGTTATTGTTAAATGTCTCGACATAATGTAACTGCTCAGGGCTCGCTCAAAAATAAATTTACATTAAAAGCCTTCCTTCTTCAGCCTATCCACCTGAGCAGTCTCGACATAATTACCATAACATCCAGGCTTGACAAGATTTTTTTATTCTATGCACTATTATTTCAGGCAAGTTGGGGACATTAATTATCTGGTCTTTAAATCCCTGTCCGTACCGGATATGTTTCATGGGGTCTTCAGCCGCAGGGGTGGAGTCAGCCCCGCGCCTTTTGATTCATTGAACGTGGGGCTCGGTGTAGGTGATGCTGAAAGCAACGTCAGGGAGAACCATACGAGGATCAAGGAGATTCTTGACACACGGATATTGGTGTCCGCCCGGCAGGTGCACGGGAATCGAGTGTTCGTCCTTAAGGGACGCCCATCTTATGATCTTGAGGTTGATGGATATGATGCCCTTGTGACTGACGCCCGTGGGGCGGGCCTTATGGTTAAGCAGGCGGACTGCCAGGCGGTTCTATTATTCGACCCCGCACGTCCTGCGGTTGGGATCGTTCATTCCGGATGGCGGGGCAGCGCGAATAACGTGATCAGGGCCGCCATTGAAGCAATGACCGATGTGTACGGCACAAATCCGGCGGATCTCAAGGCAGCGTTAAGCCCGTCGCTTGGCCCCTGCTGCGCGGAATTTGTCGGATTTCGCGACGAACTGCCCTCTTACATGCACTCATATCAGGTAAGGCCCGATTATTTTGATTTCTGGGAGATCAGTTTTGATCAGTTGCGCAATGCAGGGGTCGGGAAGGAGAGAATTTTCAGTTCCAGGCTCTGTACCACCTGCAATGATGATTATTTTTCATACCGGCGGGATAAGACAACCGGCCGGTTTGCTACAGTAATTGGATTGAGGGAATGAAACAGGGAGCCAGATTCATAGCCATTGAGGTTCTGTGTAAGTGGGAGGAGTCCGGACAGGCGGTGGATATTGTCATGGAACGATATCTCAAGCGATTTCCTGCGGCCGATCCCCGCGACAGCCACCTGGCCTTTGCCCTTGTTTACGGGGTTATTCGGTGGCGTACATATCTGGGCCGGGTCGTGGCTGATTATTCAACCCACCCGCTTCTTAAAATGAAGACAAGGACCCTGCAGGCACTGCGTGTCGGTCTTTTCCAGTTCATTTTCATGGACCGGATTCCGACTTCCGCAGCGATCAATGAAAGCGTCAAGGCCATGAAAGCAGCCCGGCAGCCCAAATGGCTGGTCAATTTTGTAAACGGCCTGCTTCGGAGCGTCGACCGTGATCGTGAAAACCTGCCTGATCCGTGGGATGTAAGCGATTCGTCCGTGCCGATCCATGATATATTGAATCATCCGGAATGGATTTATAAACGCTGGCACAAACGGTTCGGCCGTGAAAAAAGCATTGAGATCTGCCGCCGAAACAACACCCAGGCGCCTTTAAATATCCGTGTCAATACAAAAGCGATCACAAAGAATCAGTTGATTGAAAAACTCAGCCGGGCAGGAATCAGGGCCCGGGCAGGTGCGTTTGCCCCTGAATCAGTGCGCATCGAAGATATTAAGGGGCCGGTCTCAGAGACCCCTGGTTACAAAGAAGGGTTTTTTGCTGTTCAGGATGAAGCAGCCCAGCTTGCAGTGCTTCTAATGGGCCCTTTGCTGGAAGGAAAGAAATATCTTGACGGCTGCGCCGGCCTTGGAGGAAAGACCTGTCAACTGGCAGGGATGCTCCCGGAGAAAAGCTCCATCGTGGCGGTTGAACCCGGCAATCAGAGGGCAAGGCTGCTTGAAGAGAATCTGGGACGGCTCGGGTGTTCCGAACATGTGATTATTTATAATTCGCGACTTGAGGAATTAAGCCTTGAACATAGGGGCGCCTATGACGGGATACTGGTTGACGCCCCCTGTTCCGGGCTGGGAGTCATAAGGCGCCATCCGGATATTCGCTGGAACCGGCGCCCGGATGATCTGCGCCGCTTTCATGACATTCAGATTTCCCTGATAGATACTGCAGCGGACATGGTCTCCCCCGGCGGCTGCCTGGTCTTTATCACCTGCAGCATGGAGCCTGAGGAAAACGAGGAGGTTGTCAGGGATTTTCTTGCCGGCCATCCTGATTTTGCATTGTCAAACTGCAATGAATTTCTGCCGTTATCCTGTCATGGGTTTGTGGATGAGAACGGCTTTTTCCGAACCGTTTCCGGCGAGCAAGGGCTGGACGGATTTTTTGGAGCACGACTGATTAGATGTCCATTACACAGGATCAATAATTTCAATAAGTTATAAAAACTTTCGACTCGCCGGATGAAAAGATAACTTATTGATTAAAGGGAAACCTCTGAACCCTGAACCCTGAACCCTGAACCCTGAACCCTTGAACCCTGAACCCTGAACCCTGAACCCTGAACCCTTGAACCCTGAACCCTGAACCCTGAACCCTTGAACCCTGAACCCTGAACCCTTGAACCCCTGAACCCTTGACACATGGAACCGAAATTTATTCGCATCCGGGGCGCCCGGATGCATAATCTTAAAAATATAAATGTGGATCTGCCCAGGAATCAGTTTGTGGTTTTCACGGGCTTGAGCGGGTCAGGCAAATCGAGTCTTGCATTTGACACACTATATGCAGAGGGCCAGAGGCGTTATGTGGAATCACTCTCTACATATGCACGCCAGTTTCTCGGTCAGATGGACAAACCTGACATTGATTCGCTTGAAGGCCTTTCCCCTGCTGTTTCAATTGAGCAGAGGACAACGAGCAGGAATCCAAGGTCCACGGTTGGTACGATTACGGAGATATATGATCATCTGCGGCTCCTGTTTGCGCGTGTGGGGCATCCATATTGCCCGGATTGCGGTTGTGAAATCCTGCCTCAGAGTATTCAGGATATGGTGGCAAATCTCTTGTCCGGAAAGGAAGGCACAAAAATTATCATTCTGGCCCCATTGGTTGATGCCCGGAAGGGGCGGCACCTGGATCTGTTCCAGCGCCTCCGTAAAGAGGGTTTTGTACGCGTCAGGATAGATAATGAGATCGTAAGTCTTGATCAAGAGATCAATCTTGTGAAAAACAGACGCCATACTATTGAGGCGGTTGTTGACCGGCTGGTGATAAAATCTTCGGTTAAAAGGCGGTTGGCTGAATCAACGGCAACGGCTGTAAATCTCTCGGAAGGATTTCTCATGGTTAATTTTCCTGAAACCAACGAGGATCTTCTTTTCAGTGAGCGGTCTGCCTGCATTCAGTGTGGTCAAAGCCTGCCGGATCTTTCTCCACGCCTTTTTTCTTTTAACAATCCCAAAGGAGCCTGCACGGAATGCGGGGGACTTGGTGTAAAACATTTTTTTGATCCGCAACTAGTGATTCCCGACCCCGAATTGAGCATTATGCAAGGGGCCGTCGCGCCATGGAGCAACAGGTCTGTTCACACATATTCCGGCCGGATACTGAGCGGTCTTGCAGCCCATTACGGGTTTGACCTTGATATGAGGTTCCGGGATCTTCCCGAGAAGGCCAGGTCCGTTATTTTAAACGGTACTGGAAACGAGGAGGTTGTTTTTCACTATGAGCGGCATCAAAGGCAACTGACGTACAAGACGGCCTTTGAAGGGATTCTTCCCAATCTCGCGAGAAGATATCGGGAGACCAACTCGCCAATGATTCGCGAGGAGCTGTCCCGGTTCATGAATGAACAGACCTGCCCGGCATGCCATGGCGCCAGGTTGAAACCGTCAGCGCTGGCAGTAAAGGTCGGCCGTTGGTCTATCAGCGAACTGACCGGGATGAGCATTGAAGAACTTAGCGAGGAACTTCCGGGGATTGAATTCACGTCACAGGAATTCGTGATCGCGGAACGGATTTTAAAGGAGATCCTGGATCGTGTTTCTTTTTTAAGGGATGTGGGATTGGGATATCTTTCCCTGGACAGGCGCGCATCCACACTATCCGGCGGAGAGGCCCAGCGGATCAGGCTGGCCTCGCAGATCGGGTCGCGGCTCGCCGGAGTTCTATACATCCTGGATGAGCCCAGCATCGGCCTTCACCAGCGGGACAACCAGAGGCTTGTGCGGACCCTGACTCGTCTTCGTGATCTGGGAAACACGGTTATCGTTGTGGAGCATGACGCAGAGACGATTATGGCTGCGGATCATGTACTGGACATGGGGCCCGGCGCCGGCATCCACGGCGGACACGTAGTTTACAGCGGCCCAGTCAAGGGACTGATAAAAGATTCGGATTCCGTTACAGGAGGGTATCTGTCAGGACGCCTCAAGATTGAACTCCCCTCCAAACGCCGCAAGCCGTCCAGGTCCAGGATCATTGTAAAAAAGACCAGGGTCAATAATCTGAAAAATATCACGGTCGCTTTTCCGCTTGGTGTTATGACCTGTGTTACAGGTGTTTCCGGGTCTGGTAAAAGTTCGCTGGTGATCGAAACCCTTTATAACGGCGTCACGAATCAGACGCGGCTATCCAAGGGTGATTTTGACGAGATCAAAGGGCTTGAGCAGATCGACAAGGTAATTGATATTGATCAGAGTCCGATAGGTCGCACTCCCAGGTCAAATCCGGCCACATATACCGGGGTGCTTACGCCGATCCGCGAACTCCTGGCCAGGCTTCCTGAATCGCGCGCCCGGGGATACAAGCCGGGACGGTTCAGCTTTAACCTCAGGGGGGGCCGCTGCGAGGCATGCGAGGGGGACGGAGTCATCAAGATCGCCATGCATTTTCTGCCTGATATATATGTCATGTGCGAAACATGCAATGGGCGCCGCTACAATGAGGAGACCCTTGAGATTCGTTACAAGGGGAAGAATGTATCCGATATTCTCGGCATGAACGTTGAAGAGGCCCTTGAATTTTTTGAAAACATCCCGCCTGTCGGAAACAGGCTGCAGACCCTTTTTGATGTCGGCCTTTCTTATGTTTCGCTTGGCCAGTCTTCCGTGACCCTGTCCGGCGGCGAGGCCCAGCGCATCAAGCTTGCTCGGGAATTATCAAAAAGGGGTACAGGCAGAACTCTTTACATCCTTGATGAACCGACCACGGGCCTTCATCCGGCTGATATCCAGCACTTGCTGAATGTGTTACGCAGGCTGGTTGACAGCGGCAATACGGTAGTCATTATTGAACATAACCTGGATGTAATCAAGATGGCGGATCACATTGTTGATCTGGGGCCGGAAGGGGGTGATAATGGAGGAAGAGTGGTTGCCCGGGGAACGCCGGAGAAGATTGCCCAAAATGGAGGTTCCCACACTGGAAGATACTTGAAACAGGTCCTTGGTTGATGAACGCCGGAAATCTTTTCTTCATTTTCTTATGATTCCGTAATATAATAAGTGCCTGATAACATAAATGTTGATATTGTTACCCCTATCTGCTATGTAATACGGTCAAATTGCGTTAATTTTCAAAGGGTTAAAGGTAATGTCCATATTATGGTGTCATAAAGAAATTTTTTTAAAATTGGGCGGTTACCTGCTCAATAATGTAAAACGCAGGAAAAAACAGGTATCCTTTATTTTAGCAAAAAAGTAGATTACACTTTTGGGTGGTTGGGTTTTATTTCTTTCCAGACCCTAATCATCCGAAGGCAACAGCCAACCATAAAGAGTGTAACCTGGTATAATGAAGGATGTTAAAAAAAAATACTCTAAAGAGGAATAACAAAATGCCCGACCAGAATGTAAGCGCAACAACACCGGATGGTAATACGCCGGTTTTCAGAATGCAGAAGCTCTATATAAAGGATTTGTCATTTGAGAACCCCAATGCGCCGGATGTGTTTGTCGGCGGCGTTCCTGAACCTAAAGTGGAAATCAACCTGGGCATAAAAAACAAGAAGTTGGAGGCGGAGGATCACTGGGAAGTGGCTCTTGCCCTGACTGCCACAGTTACGGACAGCAAGAGCGAGAAGACGCTTTTTATTATTGAGATTGAGCATGCCGGAATCTTTCTTTTGAAAAATATTCCGGAAAAGCACCTTCCTGTGGCCCTGGCCGTGGATTGCACCACTCTCATGTTTCCATTTACCAGGCAGATTATAAGTCAGTTGTCTGTGGACGGTGGATTTATTCCGTTTCTCATGGAGCCGGTGAATTTTTTTGCTCTTTTTGAGAATTCAATGAAGAAGAAGAAGGAGAAGGAGAATCAACATTAGTTAGGATTGATCAGGAAACATACCTTACAAAACTCAGTCGGTTGCCTAATGCAGAAATGGTAGACACCAGTATGAAAATACTCGTGATTGACGATGACACAACCATGCGGCGCATTATAAAAAACCTTTTGTCGCAGATCGGTTTTGCAAATATCACCGAGGCTGAGGATGGTCAGGCCGCGCTGGATGTTCTTCAGGGTGAGGGTGGATTCGGGTTGCTGATTTCCGATTGACATGCCCAGGATGACGGGCCTGGAACTTCTTCAGATTATCCGGGCTGACGAGAATTTCAAAACCATGCCTTTTATTATAGTGACAGCCAAGGATTCCAGAGAGTATATCCTTGAGGCCGTTAAAGCGAGAGTCAGCCAGTATATTGTCAAACCGTTCACTGCCCAGGCCCTGAAGGAAAAGATCCAGAAGGTCCTTCAGATGAGATTATTATAGAAATCATCCATCAGGCTGCTTGTCGCCTTGCGGACAGCAGTGTCAAACAGGGTCATAGCTTCACGGTCTGCATATATGCTTTTCGGAGCTGCATCGACCTCGGTTCGATTTGTCCAGATTACCTTTCCTGTTTCCGTATCCTGTACCCATATCCGAATATGAACAACAGCCTGTGGCGTATCCCCGTAAATATCGCCTATGCTGCCGATCAAGTCATAATTGTCTGATTTGGCGGTTCCGAATATCAGTCGTGTGGCAGTGCGGTAAATGAACGGCAGAACTCCCTGTCTGGCTGGACACCAGATGTTCTCCTGCCTTAAATTGTATTCAATAATCCTGCCACGCAACACATAGTCCGCTTCAAAATCGCGTCCGATCTGCGCAATCATTTTTTTGTCCAGGCGGCTGTGCATGTTTGGTCCTTCCATCGGATTATTCACGTTCACCAGCCTTGGATAGTTGCGTGTCTCTTGCTGGTTGATCAGGCCTTTTATTTCGTCATTCATCCTTTCGGACCATCCCCATTCAAGCTCTCTTTCCAGGCTGCTGAGATCGGACCATTGACGTTTATCCTTAGAACTTACGGACTCGATTATCCGGTTGCCGACCAGGTAAGCAAATACATCGTCTTGCACGGGCAAGATGAACCCCCTGGATGTCAATGTGTCGGTGAGCGATTCCATGATGGCCAGGTTTCGCATGGTTGCGGTCTTGACATCCTCGGCATCGGCATATGAATAGTCTGCGAACGGAAGGAGTACAATTGTCCTGTCAAGACTGGGGGACGACCCGGAAAAGCTCTGCGAAGTCAGGGGGGCCTCTGTTACGATCTGGCCGCATCCGGTTACAACCAGGGCTAAAATTCCGCACAGGAATATTCTTATATCTGCCATAATTGTCTCTCCTTGAGATCTTTAGAGAATTATCTGAGGCCTAAGCAAAATTACGAGTTCGGTTTTCATCTCTTGTTTTGATGTATTATTAAATAATTTGTTAATCAGGGGCATACTCCCCAATACAGGGACCTTGGTCTCCGAATCACTGTTTATCGAGTCAATAAGGCCTCCTATTACCAGCATTTCTCCATTTTTAATACGTACCGTAGTACTCATTTCCCGCACGTTAATAACAGGCAGGCCAACCGTGCTTGCCCCAAAATCCCTATATTCCACCGGCTTTTCAAGCTGAGTAGTGACAGGCGTCATGGTGAGAACGATTTCATCATCTTCAAGAATTATGGCAACTACCGACATGCCAAGCCCGGACATTACAGTGGCCGTAGTAACGCTGTATGAGATTATGCCTTCGTCGATAGTTGTGGTTACCTGGTCGATGAAACGTGTATTTTCTCCAACACTGATCAGCGCGGGCTGACCGTTCATGACGTTTATTCTCGGATTGGCCAGCACGTTAACCACACCTTGAGTATCCAATGCGTCGATAATGATTGAAAAGTTTTTGGTGGCATCCATGCTGAATGTCTGGAGGATTCCTCCGGAATCGGGCCAGATCTGCCCATTCTGCCCAAACGCCATGGTGAAATTCAGGTTAAAATCATTTAAAAGACCGCTCCAGTCTATTCCTCTATTTTCAGCGTTGTTCAGGGTCACTTCGATGATTTTGGCCTCAATAGATATCTGCCTGTACAGCTCTGCCTTGAGATTGTCTAGGTAGACGGCTATTTTTTCCAGCAAAGTCTGGGGCGCTGTCACTGTAATCATACCAATCGGCTTGTCTATCGTATAATAGCCTTGAGCCGAGGCCCTGGTGTAAGTAGTGGGAGTTTCCGTCGTACTTTCTGAAGATTCCCCTTCCGAAGATTCTTCCGGACCCATTTGAATGGTAGTCCCTGATTCCGACGTCCAGATCTCGAGCACCTTGTCCAGATTTGAAGTGATGTTGTCCCAGATATCGAACGTATTGCCATCACTTGTAATTTGCATAGTTCCACTCATATTTGTGGATTCCCCGCCGCCGAGAACATCGCCGCCCACACCGTAGGCATAAGCGCTTGAGAGGAACGGCATGGCAATGTGAAATTTTCTTGTTTCCTTGTATTTCACGACAATTGTATTGCCTTGAATTTCATAGAAGTAGTCCACCTGCCGCAACAGATTTTCAATTGCCTTGTAAAAATCATCTTCCGCCCTGATATTTACATCAACGGGCACGTACTGATCCACGTCACTGGACCAGCCGATGTTCATGTCCTTCAGCGCGGCCAGACGTTTGAGGATATCCCGGAGCGGAACGAGTCGTGTTGTTGTGCTGATAGTTGCGCCGACCACAAGGACCGGTTCTTTGTCATCAAGGCCTGCATCGTCGGCATCCAGTGATTTTACGGCATAGGCCGGTTTCTGGTATTGAACCGGCAATTGATCTTTATTATCATTATTAAAAGCAGTTCTTTGACGAAACTCTGTTTGCTCTAAGGCGGCAGGAGTCTCTTGGCCGGGGGGCCGGCGCCCGGCATTGTCTCCTGCCGGCGGTGCCGACACCAGGGCGCAACCGGACAGTATGGCCGGCAGCATGATGAAAATCAATGCGTGATTCATTAGACTTGTTTTTCTTGCCATGGAATTCACTCTCCTCATTTCTGGACGTACACCATTTATTTCTGCTCGGCCAGGGCAATTCTTCCTTTGATGTACTGCTTCAGGTCCTCGGGGATTTCGAAACCGGAAAGAAGGACGGCTTGATATTCTTCCACCGCTTTTTGCTCGTCACCCTTTTTATCGTAAAGCCTGGCTTTGGCAACCATAGTCTCCATGGAATCACCATACAATTTTTCATGTTTGCCGAGAAGTTCCAAAGCCATGTCAATTGCCGAATCTTCTTCACAGAATGCGGCATAACTGATCAAGGCCTCGCCGGCGGGTGGCGCGGCCTGAATTGTCTGTTTGAAATACCCTCTGGCTGCCTGGAACTTTTTCATGTTGGCAAGGCCGATGGCGGCCTGAAGGGCGGCATCCTTGTTGTCCGGTTCGATCAGAAGCGCTGCTTTGGAATAGTGCACGGCCTTGGCGTTCATATTCAGCCGGACAAGGCAGAGGGAGGCGATTCTATTGGCCAACTGTACGTTTTCCGGCCATTTGGAAAAGGCCTCTTCGTAAAGCTCCAGAGCCTTGTTAAAATTTTTCTTTCTATCCAGCCCCTTTGCCTGATGAATCAGTTTTTTTGCAGCCATGATATTGGGAGACGTTTCCTTCTGTCTCATAACCGTGATTTTTTCTGATGAAATTTTTACATCTTTGTCCTCCTGGATGGAGAGCGCTCTTAAAGGGGGCTTGGGCCAGGAAAAATCTTTATTTTTGGGCGAGATGACAATTGTATTGAACCGCTCTTCTTTTTCCAGATCTTTTAAGTTAAGGATAATATCAAGCGCAAAATCCCACGGCACGTCATCTAAGGCAAGGGTCAGGGAACCACCTACTCCCTCGGAGACAACGATGTTTAATCCGCTGATTTCCCCGAACAGTCTGAATACATTGTGAATATCGATCTTGAAGAAGTCCATGGTTATTCTCTGCCTGGTGAAGCCTGCTTCTGTAAAGGCATCATGGACGGGCTTAACCGGGGCAGC
>JAYEJK010000489.1:20145-22083 GCA_034660535.1 Thermodesulfobacteriota bacterium
GCCGGTTTCACACTCTTCGGCTTTTGGATCACCTTAGCAGGGGCCTGCGGGAGTTCCGGAATTACCGCAGGTTTTGAGGCCGGACCTGGTTTGATCTCCGTGTCGGAATCAATTTCGGAAACAGGAGCTGATTCCGAAATTGTCACCAGCAGTCCGTCGGGCCGGGTAGTGATGTCGTATTCAAAGAGTTCTTCAAGGCCGGAATCAAAAACAATACGCACACCGTCACCACGGCGGGCTGTCCTGATTTGGGATACTGCTGTTCCGATTTTTTGTATTGGATGTATGCCTTGGGCCTTCACACCGTGGATGTCGATGTACATCCGGTCCGGCCGGCTCGCTGCCTTCGGCAGGCCGGCCCACTTGTAATTACTGATAGGTCCGTCTGCCTTTATATACACATTGGTCTCTCCCGGAGAAGGAGTTATTTCAATATCATTAATCAATGTGGCATGAGCATCGGCAGGTTCGGCAGGTTCGGCAGGTTCGGCAGGTTCGGCGGGTTCGACAAGTGCTTTTGTTTCAACAACTGGTGGCGCCTTTACTTCAGACATGGCTATAACTTCCGGCACCGCTTCAGGTTGTTCCTCTACTTGCGGCGAAGCCACGGTTACACCCGAAAATTTCACTTGAATATTATTTCCGTCCCTTTCGACCTGATATTCCTGATCATTTGCAAGGAAGATCTCGATTCTCGTGATCAGAGGTTCCAGGTCATCCATGACCCGGCCCTGAACCTGGGAAATCGGACCTTGTTTCATGTCCAGCGGGAGATCCACGGTTTCTTCAAGGGAGGCATCGGCAATATCCAGGACCACGCGCAGCGGGTCAAACATCTCATACATTGTGTAGGTAGGGGAGGAATCTCCCTGAATGCTCAAGAGATAATGATTTGGCTTTTCTGTAAACCGCACATTGGAAATCGTATACGCAGTTTTCGGCTTTCCCGTTGATTCGGAATCCTCCGCAGCAGCCTTTGCCTGGTCTGTGGATTCTGTTTTCCCTGCCGGATTGTCTCCGGGAGACGCATTTATCTCAGTTGCCGGGGTGAAGAAAAAGGCAATTGAAAATATCAGCAATATCAGGGTGTGAATTTTTAGGGTCATAATCTTTCTTCCCCCTCTTTTCTTAACGCCATTTCCAGTATTTTGTGTCGTTTTTTTCCGGTCGGAGTTATAAATGTCTGCTTGATAATTACAACATTGGGAACAATTTTATCAACAACGCCGGAACGGCCGATTTTCATCCCCTGGTGCAATATATACCCTTTTTGTGTAGAGTCCTGTACCATAGCAATAGGGTCCTGCCCGCTAAAGGTAATGGCCACCAGGTTCAGTTGGCCGGGTTCGAATTTTCGCATTCCGGTCAGTTCGTCCTCAACAACCGGGCTGATTGTTGCCTTCACCTTTGCTTGCACAAAGGGCATAAAGGGATCTGTACGGCCCTCTCTTTTATAAACAAAGGAATCTTTACCGTCAAAAAGAAGGAAATTCGGAGTCTCGGAATCCTCAATTGTCAGGTTATCCTCCGGGAGCGCGTCCGCGTCGGGTTGCCGTTTCTGCTCAGGCATGGCAGTAGTGGTTAAGGCGGCGAACAGGATCGATGCGATGCAGGTCAATATGGAAAGGCAAAACTTTAACCCATACCTTGTAAATTTTGATTTAAAATAACTCATTTAATTGGTTGATTGGTTTAATTGGTTGATTGGTTTAATTGGTTGATTGGTTTAATTGGTTGATTGGTTTAATTAGTGTTTGTTTCTAAACCAACTAACCAACTAACCAACGAACCAATATTATTTTTTATCAGTCGGCTCTAAGAACCTGTATGTGACCAGATTAATATTGGTATTAAGAAGCATTTCTCCTTCAACCATTGTCGGTCCTCCCATGCTGAGATTTGTAACCGAGACAATACGAGGCAGCTTGCTGACATGGT
>JAYEJK010000490.1:0-6470 GCA_034660535.1 Thermodesulfobacteriota bacterium
GATTTGCTGCGGATTACCTCTTTACCCGTGTGAGTATTCATTCCGGCAGCCTGATGTGGAAACCTCCGGAATTCGGTTTTGACAGCGAGTGGAGTTATAAAATAATGGATCTTGTTACAGATCTTGATCCCAAGTATTTCACGGCCTACCTTTTTTCAGGAATGGGGCTTATTCACTCCTTTAACGACGCTGAACTAGCCAGGCCGATATTAGAGAAAGGAATCAAAAATTTACCAAAACGGTGGGAACTGCCGTTCTGGCTGGGTTATGACCATTATGCGTATCTTGAGGATTATGAAACAGCGGCCAAATTTTTGCTTAAGGCTGCCCAAAAGCCCGGCGCACCTGACAGATTTCCGGCTCTTCTCCTCACAGCCGCCAAAAGAGGAGGAGATTACAAAGCCGCCCAATGGGCGCTTTTGAATATTATGGAAAAAACCGGGGACGAGACAACTCGAAAGATTTACAGAAAAAAGCTCGACCAGATTCAAAACCTGATTTTATTGCAACAGGCATCCGAAAATTTTAAAATCACACACAACCGTTTTCCTGCCGATCCGGATGAACTGGTTACCATGGGATTCATCAAAAGCATTCCACAAGACCCCATAGGTATGACATATGAATGGAACCATGAGAAGTTGAGAGTTGTTACTAAAAAACCGGATTATAATAATTAGTCATGGGTTATGAAAATTTCTTTAAATTCAAGGAATCACCGTTCCGATTAACACCTGATCCTGATTACTATTTCCCCAGTGATGTCCACAAGGAGGCCTTGGATACACTTGTCTACAGTATCCGCTCCGGTGAGGGGTTTGTTCAGATCACCGGTGATCCGGGTACCGGCAAGACCCTGCTCATCCGTACCCTTCTCAGGCAGTTGAAAGATAATGTAGCCCTGGCCCTGATTCTAAACCCGTCCCTGACTCCACTTGAACTGATCAGGGTGATCATTGACGACCTTGGCGGACTTTCTTCTATTGACACGGAGAAACAATCAAAAGAAAAACTGATCCGCCTTTTTCAGAATGCACTCCTTAAAAAGGCACGGCAGGGAATTCGTACAATCATCATCGTTGATGAGGCACAGAACCTTCCCAATGAAACACTGGAAGAACTGCGGCTGCTTTCTAATCTGGAAACAGACAAGGAAAAGCTCCTGCAGATTATCCTGATCGGCCAGGTGGAACTTGAAGAGAAAATTGAAAGCAATAGTTTAAGGCAACTGGCCCAGAGAATCACAATCCGGTACAAGCTTGAACCTCTAAGTCCGAAGGACACTGTCTCATACATCAAACACAGGCTGGAAGTGGCCGCGGGTGACGGTCTCGTAAGTTTCGCTCCATCGATATTAAAGAAAATATATAAGTTTAGCCGGGGAGTGCCGAGGCGTATAAATATCGTCTGCGAACGGGCGCTGATGGCGGCCTTTGTGGACGGCAAACGGAGTATTCAGAAAAACCACATCAAAAAGGCAATTAAGAGTATTGAGGGAAAAGAAAAACAGACAGGATTCAGCGCTACGACGGTCGGGGGATTGATCACTGTTATTCTGATCCTGATCGGTGTCCTGGCCGGAAAAATCTTTCATCAGCCTCCTGATACGGTCCAGCCTGAACTCACAACTATTGCCCAACAATCTGAAAAACCAGTAAAGCAAGTAAGGCCGGAAACTCATCCTGAAAAACCGCTCGAATCCATCTCAGTAAACAATCCGGTTGCATCCCCGGCTGTCGAACTCCAGGAACAAGAATCCTCTATTCCTCCTACAGAGGCTTTTTGCGTGCCGACCAACGATATATTTCTCTCCATTGACAGTGCCGGAGGATCCGCAACTATCTGGAAAAAGGAAAAAACGGGCCTGAAACTTGCTCAAAAATTTGAAATTGAATGGCCCCTGACGGCCGGTCTTTTTGTACTGGGCCGGCATAAACAGAAAGGCGAGTTTATTTTCAGTCCCATGGCCGCTTCATGGGGAACCCACTCACAAACCGCATCAATTCTGTGGGAACGTATCAGCAGTTGGAAATCAGCCGGGGCCGTGCCGATAATTGCCTTTTCCGACCTGAAAAAAACAGGAAACGGCATACAGGCCGGCGGGCTTGCCATTGTTGAGTCCATCAATTCATGGTCAATGGCATGGCGTTCAAAAAACCTTGAAAAACTGATCGGTTTTTATGATGACATCTACTATTCATACGAACTGGGTAATCCTCGCCCCCGTATCTATAATCGTGATCAAATCAAGGAGAAAAAGAGCGTTATTTTCAATAAATCAGGCAGGATCACACTTGATATCAGAACGCCCTCCTGCTTCCTGGACCCGCATGATCAGCGTACGGCAATGGCTGTTTTTCGCCAGGACTACTGCTCAAATATATTTTCGGATACCGGCATAAAAGTCCTATACTTCAGATTGATTGACAACAAGGAGTCTGAACCGACATGGAAAATCACGGCAAAATTCTGGATCCCCCGGTAGGGAGGTGATAAGAAATTGCTTTTCAGCGCTTAGGGTCTGGAAAGAAATAACTTGGGTAATTCCGATCCGAAACGATTACTTTTCAACTGCATGCCTAGAGGGATACAAATGAAAATTTTCAGTAAGATTAACATATGCATATTTGTGTTGTGCTGTCTGTTGTCCCTGTCCGCCTGCATACAACTGCCGCAACTGATGACACCCAAAAAACGAACCGGGGAGCTGTGGAAAGGTCACGCCTCGGGCACCATGGACTTTGATTTTGACTTCTATCTCAACCATACTGATAAGGAAGGGGTCAGTTTAATAAACGGAGACATGTATTTTAAGATATCGTCAAGCTTCTACGGGCCGGGTAGCTGCAAAGCCTATTTTAATGGCCGGACAAAAGACGGGATGATCAAGATGAATGTAAGCGGACACTGCGTGGTACAGAATGGATCATCGAAAATCCGGGGGGAAATGATAGGAAGTATTGCCACTGATCAGGCCTTTGGCACATGCAAGTTATATCATACCGGAGGGAGTGAAACAGTGGAATGGACAGCGAAAAAGGCTACTGAATAATCCTTATAATAATTATGGGAGTATCATGATTACTGATTCTAAAGGGCAAGTTTTAAAATGCGGCCGAGGGCTGTTAAAAGCTGTTTTGGTATTGATTTTGACAATTATTATTGTCCCGGCAGTTGCCGGTCCATCCCGGGCATCGGATATGTCTGCGGGCCAGAGCAGTTATTTTAACGGAAATTACGAAGATGCCCTGAAACACTTTAACAAGGCATTGCGTAAAAGACCGGACGATGCGATGCTTCATTATTTCATTGGCCGGACCTGTTTTCATCTGGGTCGGTTCAAAAAGGCCGGGACTTTTCTTGAAGATGCCGTTGAATTAAAGCCTGACTATGATCTCGCACGACTCCAACTCGCAAGGGCATGCTATGAATTAAAGGACTTCGAGTGCGCTATTGAACAGTTTCTTTACTTAAAGGAGGAGCGTTCCTCGGAACTGGAAAAACCTGATTTTGCCATGATGCAGGCAGCGGTTCAGAAGAAACAAAGCATTGATGAGGCAAAGGCTGAAACGGTTGCTGGAAAAACCGGCGTAAAAGGTGGGAAGGGTGTCGACCTTACACCACCGGTAATAATTATCACATCTCCAAAAGGAATTAAGAACGGAATGGTTGTCCGCAAATCAACCGGGGTATTTATCGAGGGATATGTCAAAGACGATTCACCAATGAAAACCCTTGAAATAAATGGAGAGTCTGTCTCGATCGATGACCACGGCAAGTTTTCAAAAAGCCTGTTTTTAAGCATCGGCAACAACCCGATAAAGATCGTTGCAACGGATATCTACTTTAATAAGGTCACCGAATCATTTACTGTCAGTAAGAAGCTTGAGGACCTGCGCAATGTGTCCGAAGATCTTTTCGGAAAATACAAACGCGGTAGCGGATTCTCCCAACATTACGGAGTTATCATTGGTATCGGGGAATACAAGGACAAGAAAATTCCTGGTTTGGATTTCACAGTCGCTGACGCCCAGGGAATATATGATGTGCTTACCAGCCCTGAGTTTGGTTTTTTTAAAAAGGAAAACCTAAAGCTTTTATTAAATGAAAAGGCCACAACACGGAATATTCGTTACGCGCTCGAAAACTGGCTTCCTGAACATGCCGTGGAAAATGACGTTGTTTTAATATATTATGCAGGTCATGGCGCTCCGGAAAACGAGAGCACCTACTGGGTCACCTATGATGCCGACATCGATGATTTGTACGACACTGCCTTAAGCAATGATGAAATATCTAAAATGCTTAAGAAAATCAAATCAAAGACGGTGATCAGTTTTCTGGATAGCTGTTACAGCGCAGCGACAATTAATCGTAGCTGGCATGCGAGAGGACTGAGGTTCAAGGAGGACCCTTTTAAAAAATTCAAAGGAACCGGAAAGGTGGTAATTACATCCTCTGACGGCAGGCAGGAATCCCTGGAACTTGAGAAGTTCGGGCACGGCGTGTTTAGCCATTTTCTCATAACCGGCCTGGAAGGTTCGGCCGACCGCAACAATGATGGATTTATCGTGCTTGATGAAGTCTGGGATTTTGTCAAACACAATGTCAGTGAGACCTCAAGGAAATTCGGCCTGCATCAGACACCTGTCATAGACGGCAGACATAGCACAGGGATCGTTCTTTCCCGCTACCCTAAATAGGCCTTAACAAAACAAACCTGGCGTAATCGTTCACAGGCTCTCCATCTGAACGCGCCCAACGGAAGTGCCCTTGGGGTACGATCAGCCCGGCTCACATATTACCTATAGGAAAAAATGGGGACGTCCTTAAATAAGTAAATAACTATTAATTGGTCGAGTAGTTATTTACTTATTTAAGGACGTCCCCATTTTTTCACAATCAAGGGTTTTAAATCAATTCGAGTCCTTGAAGATTTTGAGCTTTCAAACTTGAATGTCCTCATAGGCGGCAATGGTGCCGGAAAAAGTAATTTTACAGACTTTTTTCGTATGTTACGTGCCATGTTGGAATTACCCTTGCCTGGTCTTGCCAGCGCAAGTTTGAAAACTTATATCGCTGATGGCGGCAACAGTGACGATTTCCTCTTTAACGGTCCAAAGGTTACAGAGCAGATCGAAATTGTAACAAAATTCGGTCAAAACGGCTATCGTTTTAAACTTGCCCCCACCGTAGATGCAAAATTTATCATTATTGATGAGGCGAGGTACTATGAATCCGGTAAATCCGGTTGGTGGGAAATGGGAAGCGGAGAAACTACGCCGGAGTTGCTTAAAGATAAGGATAGAAGAGGCGCTGCTGGAGGTCGCAACGTTGCCTCCTATGTCTATGACGCCATTTCTTCGTGGAAAATTTATCACTTCCATGACACCAGCAAATCGTAACCGTTCAGAGGGGCCCCATATTTTGCAGACTCCTTAAGAATGTAATCGTTCTCAGGCGCTCCATATGGGCGCTAGCAGTTCGGCTCACCATATAAGTAATATGTGAGCCGGGCTGATCGCGTTCAGATGGAGGGCCTGTGAACGATTACAGCAAATCAGCTCCGATGCGTCGTTATGAAATGATTGACGATAACGATTACTTACGGTTTGATGCGGCTAATATCGCCCCGTTTTTATATGAGTTAAAAAATCCATCGACGCCACGACATCCTTCTTTAAAAAAGAAAAACCAAAATGTTTATAAACAAATCGTGGATACGATTCGTTTGGTTACCCCTTTCTTTGACGATTTTATCCTGAAGCCAAACAAAAATGAAAAGGTGCGTCTGCGCTGGAGACAGAAGGGTTCCGACTACCCACTTAAACCCCACCATCTGTCCGACGGCACGCTTCGATTTATCTGTTTGACCACGGCGCTCCTGCAACCTGATCCGCCCTCAACCATCATTATTGATGAACCGGAGCTGGGTTTGCATCCATATGCTATCGAAATTTTGGCTGAGCTGATTCAGGCCACATCAAAAAAAACACAGCTCATCGTTTCAACTCAGTCCCCCGCTCTCGTCGATTATTTTGAACCGGAAGATATTATTGTCGTGAACCGGAAAAAAGGCGCATCAGTCTTTGAACGGTTGAATAAACGCGAGCTTTCTTCCTGGCTTGAAGATTATTCATTAGGCGACCTCTGGCGTAAAAACATTATCACCGGGGGGCCTGCTCATGAGTAGTGTTGAAATCTATATCGTTGTGGAAGGACCAACGGAACAGACCTTCGTTCGTGATGTGTTGGCTCCGCAGATGGCACATAAGGGAATATATCTACATACGGCATTAATCGGTAAACCAGGTCATAAGGGCGGGAACATTCAATTTGATAGGGCTAAGGGTCTGGAAAGAAATAACTTGGGTAATTCCGATCCGAAATGTGTTGCAGATTTAGTCGGTTTGATATTCACGAAACCGCAAGCGTAGCAGGGCTACGGTGAGGATTTCGGGGATGTCAAA
>JAYEJK010000491.1:0-6452 GCA_034660535.1 Thermodesulfobacteriota bacterium
ATAAGTACCTTAACAGCTGCGTGTAACTATTTAAAAATATTTCACCTTTTTGATTTCCTGCCAGAAAAAACAAGAAAATTACCACTAAGGTACTAAAAATGGTGGGATTTCAAGTAGATGATTTCACATATATTAATTATTATAGATTTATCGGGAGAATTGCAACAAAAATTAATCTTATCACTTTAAATGTAAACGTTCAGTAGTGCCGCTGATGTACTCTGAAGGGCATAAATGCGCAGGGCAAACGCATGAAATTTAGGGGTTGGTTTTAACTTCGGCCATTATAACGGTGGGCATAGCCCACCCTACAAGAGAACTAAGAATAACATGGTGGAAATATGTATTTTTTGTAGGGTGGGCTGTGCCCACCTTTGCCCAATGAAAGACTTGTGGCCGAAATTAAAACCAACCCCGAAATTTACGCTTTGGAAATGTAAATATTCGGCCCCATCCCTAAGAAATTTTTGCAAGGGCGTTGATCTGGTCCACTTTGCCAAGTACGATCAGCGTGTCGCCGGCAAGGACCGTGGTCTGAAAATTGGGGTTAAAGAACATCTCACCGTCACTTCGCTTTATTGCGATCACTATCAGGTCGAAGTCCTTTCTGATATTGGAATCCAAAAGTGAACGGTTACGATAAGAAGCCTTTTCAGACACGGCAACCTCTTCGATCCTCAAATCCAGATGGCCTGTATGTACTGTAAGATCTAAAAAATCTATAACAGACGGCCTGATAATCATGTTTGCCATTCGCCGTCCGCCTATATAATACGGAGATATCACCTTGTTTGCTCCGGCCCGCAGCAGTTTGGTGTCTGCGCCCTCTGTTCCGGATGAGCGGGCCATGATGAACAGGTCCGGGTTCAATCCTCTGGCCGACAGGGAGATAAATACATTATCAGCATCTGATGAAACAACCGCTATCAGGCCGGCTGCGGTTTTTATTCCCGCCTTGATCAGGATTTCGTCATCAGTGGCCTCGCCTTGAAGAGCAAGGATGCCATGTTCGTAGATCGAGATGATTTTGTCAGGATTTTTTTCAATAACAACAACCGAGCGATTATTATCTTTCAAGGTTTGGCATATCGCCTTGCCTATTCGACCGTAGCCGCACAGAATATAATGGTTTTTCATCCCTGCAAGCTTCTTATCCATATTTCTCCTCCCGAACATTTTACGCAGGCGGCCTTCCACCATGGCATCCGTAATTTCTCCGAACATATAAAGGACAAATGCCACGCCTATAAGAATCAGGCACATTGTGAAATATTTGCCTCCAGGCCCAAGGTGAATTGTTTCGCCATAGCCGACTGTTGTAATGGTTATCAGGGTCATATAAAGGCTGTCCAGAAAGGAACCTTTTTCAATGAGCATATACCCGGAGGTTCCGAACAGGAGGATGCCTATGAATATTATTACGCTGATTACACCTTTTTTCATAACTCGATCAATCCATGGTAAGGGCTCAAGGCACGCAGGAAATTGATTCGAGAATTCTGCGCCCTCCATTCCGCCGGCTAACGTCCTACCCCAAGGTCTTCCCAAATTTTTTTTTATACAACCAGGTTTGACCCTTTCAACATACCGCTTTACCGCATACCTCGGTAATTCTTTTTGTGCAATAAATATTTTGTTTTGCCCATGAACAGCGGCAAGCCGCGTACTTCAGGTACTTATTCGGAAAGGCGGGATGAGAAATTGTGATATTTTATTTGCAATAGCCTTTATTTTGTTTATATTTGCTAGGTTTATTCGGTAAAAGCAATTGAGGAGAGGTTTTTCAAATAGAATGGAAAAATATTAAAAAAAGGAGCATCTTATGAACATCTTGACTTTTGGACCCAATGGAAGCGGAAAGGGAACCCAGGGCGCCATCGTGCAGAAAAAATACAATATCGCGCATATCGAGTCCGGCGCCATCTTCAGGCAGAATATCGGCGGAGGTACGGAACTCGGGAAAAAGGCAAAGGAATATATTGACAGGGGTGACCTGGTACCTGACGACATCACCATCCCCATGATCCTGAATCGCCTTAAGGAAGATGACTGCAAAAAAGGCTGGCTGCTGGACGGATTCCCCCGCAACAAGGTCCAGGGCGAGACACTGGCCAAGGCCCTTAAAGACGAAAATATGCCCCTGGACTATGTAATAGAGATCATCCTGGACCGTGAGATTGCCAAAGAGAGGATCATGGGCCGGCGTCTCTGCGCGAATGACAACAACCATCCCAACCATATCGCGTTTGAGGCGATCAAGCCTGTGGAAAAAGACGGCAAACTCGTATGCCGGGTCTGCGGTGGAGAGCTTTCTACGCGTGCCGATGATCAGGATGAGGAGGCAATCAATAAACGCCATAACATTTACTATGACGAAAATACCGGCACTATGGCGGCCGTCAACTATTTCAAGGGACTGGGAGACTGCAAAGTCATTTCATTAGATGGCAGCGCAGGAATCCAGGAAATCAGTGACAAATTGATGAGCCAACTGGACTGATAATACCGGTTGAAATATAATGTGACTACTCAGGTAATAGGCTGAAGGTAGAAGGTCTTTAAATGGTTTGATCGGGCGTTACCGTAACTTCAACCTTCAACCTATACCACCTGATACAGTCAATGCGTAAATATTCGGCTTGATGCCGGAAAATAGCTGGAACCACCAAAAAAGTAAATGTTTGGCAGCGCACACCCCAAGGGCACTTCCTGCGGGGCGCTTCACAGGGAGGTGAGCAGGCTGATCAGCTATATTTTTTTGGTATGCTGGTCGGCCTGATCGCCTTCCTGTGGAGTGCCGGCGAATATTTACGTCAATGCTCTTGCTTTCCAAATGTATTCCATGCCTTTGAATAGGCGATATTCAGCCGATCTTCAAGCTCAACCCGATATTTTTCCACATTTTGTGAACCGAGATTGCCGGGAACCTCCAGCGGCTCACCGTACCATGCCGAGATCCTGGCAAAGGGCTTGGGAAGAATGGTGCGGTCCCAGCTATTGAATGTAATATATCTATCCGCTGCCCAGGCCATGGGTATTATCGGTATGCCGGTTCTGGAAGCAAGGAGAATAGCTCCAGGCTGGACTTTGCGTGGCGGACCCTGGGAGCCGTCGGCAACAATGGCGCCGTTTATTCCCTTTCTAATACGCGACATCATTTGTTTCAGGGCACCCAGTCCGCCTCTGGTCCTTGATCCTCTGACTGTCTCATATCCCTGCCATTCAAGAATCCTTGCAATATATTCACCGTCTCTGCTGCCGCTCACCATAGCCACCCACTGTTTGCCCCTGGCCAGGTAAATAGAAAAGCATATTCCGTAATGCCAGAATGCTCCAATAATAGGGCCGTTTTCGACATGGCGTTCCCAGTGGTCCCGATTGTTTTCGGTTACCCCGCACGTCGCAAACAAAAGCCTGCTGAAAATGTCGTAGACCGGTGGGATCACAACAAGGGAAAATTTGTATAAAAAATTTCTTTTTACATCCATGTAAGTTCTTTTTCCCTGAGTATCCTGATCTTATCGCGAAGCACGGCAGCCTCTTCAAACTCCAGCGCCTTTGCGGCCTCTTTCATTTTCTTTTCAAGCCGCTTTATCTCTTTACGCAATTCCTTTGGATCATTAATAGAAAAATCAACGTTAAATGAATATTCACCACCCGGTTCCGCCATCTCCGGTTCAACTGTTGGATAATCCTGTTCATAGATTGATTCCAGGATATTTTTGATACTTGACTTAATTGTAGTCGGTGTGATTCCCTGAACCTTATTGAATTCCGCCTGGATTGACCTGCGCCTTCCCGTCTCGTAAATAGTGCGCTGCATTGAGTCAGTCACGCGGTCAGCGTACAGGATCACCCTGCCGTCCACATTTCTGGCGGCACGACCGCAGGTCTGGATCAGGGAACGCTCACTTCTTAAAAATCCCTCCTTGTCCGCATCAAGAATCGCAACCAGGGAGACCTCGGGGATGTCCAACCCTTCCCGTAGGAGATTTATTCCAATAAGCACGTTGAATTCAAGCCTTCTTAGATCTCTAATAAGTTCCACGCGTTCCAGGGTCTTGATGTCGGAATGAAGATACCTGACTTTTACATCGAGCTTTTGATAATACTCGGTAAGATCCTCCGCCATCCGCTTTGTGAGTGTGGTAACGAGCACAGCCTCCCCCCGGTCGGACCGTTCGCGAACTTCGGCCAGCAAGTCATCCACCTGATCAATCGCGGGCCGCACCTCGACAACCGGGTCCTTGAGACCGGTGGGCCTTATAATCTGCTCTACGATCTTTCCTTTTGATCGATTCAGCTCAAATTCAGCCGGTGTTGCCGAGACATAGACGACCTGATTGACACGTTCGTCAAATTCCTCAAACTTGAGCGGTCTGTTGTCAAGGGCTGAGGGCAGTCTGAACCCGAATTCCACAAGCGTACGCTTTCGTGACCGGTCGCCTCTGTACATGGCGTGCAATTGGGGCACTCCAATGTGGCTTTCATCAATGAACAGAATATAATCGTCAGGGAAATAGTCCAACAGGGTGGGCGGCGGTTCACCGGGATCTCTCCCGGTCAGGTAACGGCTGTAATTCTCTATTCCGTTGCAGTAGCCAAGCTCCTCGATCATTTCAAGGTCAAACAGAGTACGCTGTTCAAGCCTCTGGGCTTCTACCAGTCGCTTGTTTTTTTCAAAAAAACACACCCGATCCTTTAATTCTTCCCTTATTCCGGTTACCGCGACCTTGAGGCGTTCTTTGGATGTGACAAAATGGCTGCCCGGAAAGATCGTGAGTTCCTTTTCCTGTTTCAGGACCTTGCCGCGAAGAGGGTCAACCATGCTTATCTTGTCAATGGTGTCGCCAAAGAGTTCCACTCGGACAGCCTGCTCATCTTCGTATGCCGGAAAAATCTCTAAAACATCACCCCTCACTCGGAACGTGCCCCTGAAAAACGAAATGTCGTTTCGCTCATAGAGCATGTAAACAAGCCGTCGCTTGATCTCCTCCAAGGGATAATTTTTCCCTTGTTTCAGGAAGAGGTGCATGTTTTTGTATTCGTCCGGCGACCCCAGGCCGTAAATACAGGAAACACTTGCCACGATAATCACATCCCTCCTGGTTAAGAGCGAGCGCGTGGCGGAATGACGCATTTTGTCAATTGCCTCGTTAATGGCAGAGTCTTTTTCAATGTAGGTATCCGACTGGGGGATATAGGCTTCCGGTTGGTAGTAGTCATAATAGCTCACAAAGTACTCAACCGCATTATCCGGGAAGAGATTTTTGAATTCACTGAAAAGCTGTGCTGCAAGGGTCTTGTTAGGCGCAATGATCAGGGCCGGGCGTCCGGTATCCGCAATGACCCTGGCCATGGTAAATGTCTTTCCCGAACCTGTTACTCCGAGAAGGGCCTGGTCTGTGGCCCCTGACCTGATCCCGCGGCTCAATTTTTCTATAGCGCCCGGTTGGTCGCCGGCTGGAGTAAATTCTGTTGTTATTCGGAAATTCATCATTCATCATTACCATTCACTGGTGAGCTTTCTTTCCACTTCCTTCCATTTTGAATGAATGTGTGCAACTGCATCCATGGCAATATCCAAATGTGTTTCCATATGTTCCGAATATATCTCGTCATGAAGCTTCTTGTCTTTTATACCTCGTCTCTGCAGAGGCATATCCGAGACCAGCATGATGGAACCAATGGGAATCTCATAATGATAAGCCACGGAAAAAAGTGTTGCGAGTTCCATCTCTATGGCAAGTATTCTTTGCTGCCTCAAGTAGTCGACAAACTCCTCGTCAAACTCCCACAATCGTCTGTCGGTCGTATAAACGATCCCGCACCTGGGATCCAGGCCGAATTTCCGAACAGCCCCGATACAATACCTGTTTACTGAAGATGTAGGAATGGCCGGGAATTCCGGGGGGATGTAATGTCTGCTTGTTCCTTCGCCGCGGATGGCTGCGGAAGGAACAATAAAATCTCCAACCTCAAGAATGTCATCTATACCGCCGCACATGCCGAGCATGACGACTGATTTGAGATTGTCCAGGTAGGCGAGGCAGTTGATGAGCAGGGCAGCCTGGGGGGAGCCGATGCCAAAGTCAACCATAGTGCAGTTCTGGTCTTTGGCATTGACAATACGAAAATTGCCCTCTGAGAACTCCCCTTTGGTTTTTTCCTGAAACCGGTTGATATACTGCCTGAAATTCGTGATAAGCAGATATTCGCAAAAATCCTCCAGTTTGCAGTTGGTATATCTTTCTAAAGTCTGTCTTATGTATTCGTGTTCTTTTAGCGTCATTTAAAAATTCCTGTTTTTGACAGGGTCGGCAAATTCCTGATGAATCGCGCAAGGTATAGATCGCCAGAGTATTTTCAACCTCTTTTTATTGTCATTTTAAGGTTAAAACCCCCGACTTTCAGTCGTTAATTCAACCCACCGTCTTCAGATGGTGGTTGTT
>JAYEJK010000492.1:0-6447 GCA_034660535.1 Thermodesulfobacteriota bacterium
CAAGGGTAATCTGCGTATGCCTTTGGCTCACGCTCGGCGCCTTCATGTATCCTGCCTGGGCAAAAACGGCACAAGGTACGGAAAAGCTCTCCACGCGGGCGCAGATAGTGCTTTGTAAAGCAGGCAGGCTCATGACAAAGAAGGAGTATGGGCGCGCCATTCTGACATTAACCGAGTTCCAGGCCCGTGGTGATTCAGTGTCTGCTTCCAAGGGGGCTCAGCATCCCGAGATCTCTTTTGTTCTGGGCAATTGCTACCTGGTGCAAGAAAATTATAAGGCGGCGGCAACCGCTTATCAACGAGCCCTGGCGCGTGACCCGGCCTTTACGTCCGCATGGCTGAACCTGGCCAGGGCATCCTACGAGCAAAAGGAATATGGCCGGGCCGGGCAATGTTTTACCACGGCCTATGAAACAGCAGAGGAAAAACAGGCGGAATATCTCTATTACAGCGCAACCGCCTTTCTGATGGCCAAGCAGCACACCCGGTCCATCGCGGTTTTTGAACAGTTGCTCAAGACCTATCCCGCAGAAATAAAGCCGGAATGGAAGGAATATCTGGTTCATGCCCTGCTGGCCGCTGAGCAGCCCAGGCGCGCTCTGCCCCTTATCGAGGAATTGGCACGGGAGTACGGCGGCAGCAAACGGATTCGCTGGCAGGAAATTTTGCTCTATCAATACCTTCAGCTCGATATGCAGCCCAAGGCGCTGGCCTATGCCCTGGAGTTGACCCTGGAAAATCCCACCTTTGCCAAATGGTGGAAGGCCCTGGTCCATGTCCGTTTAAATTCCGGCAATTACAAAGACGGACTTGTGGCCATGATCGTTTATGGGTGGCTGACCCCGCTCACCGGCGAAGAGCTCCGATTGCTGGCTGATTTATACCTGCAGTTGGAGATTCCGGCCAAGGCCGCGCCACTGTATGAGACAGCGCTGCACAATAAACCGAACAAACGCCTCTTGAAAAATCTGGTAATGGCCTTTCAGCAGCTTGACCGGCCGGAGGAGGCCTTGAAACGATTGGAAACATACAAAGAGGATGGAAACAATCCTGAACTGCTGTTACTCAAAGGCGATTTGCTGTATGGACTGAAAAAATTTAACGCTGCCGCCTATGCCTACCGGCAGGCAGCCGACGAAAAAAGTAAACAGACAGGAAGAGCTTGGCTCATGGCAGGTTATGCCGCCTGGCAGGATGCGGATCTGCAGGGCAGCCACCAAGCTTTCAAGCAAGCTTCACTCTTTTCCAAACATAAAAAAGCAGCGCTTGAGGCCATGCAGTATATCCAAAAGGAGCAAAAACTGTGATAAACCCCCAGCAATTTTTTTTCATCGCCGCCACTGCCTATGCGGCAAGCGGCGCGGCAGCCGTAACCCGGAGGGGGCGGACCGTGACCATACTGTTTTTGCTGATTGGAATGGCCTTTAACTCCATTGCCGTGGGCCTGCGTTATTGGCATGCATGGCCCATGATGCCCATGCATCTGGGCCCACTGGCCCTGCCTCTCTGTCTGGGAATTTTCAGCCTGACCGGCGGACTTCGGTCAAAGGAGAAAAATAACCGGACCGGATTGGAGCTGCGTCTCCTGCCGGCCCTGCTTCTACTATCGGCCCTGCCTGCCGTCTTTTTTCCCAAGGACTATTATCTGCCTTTTTTAAAATCCAACACCATATTTTCCCACATCTTTTTTCTCTTCAGTGTGCTCGGCAAAACTTGTTTTCTGATCGGCGCACTCAAGGCCGTGGTCTATTTACACTCACGCAAAAACGGCAGGGCAGCCGATCAGGAGCCGGGCCTGGATAAAACCATGCATTGGGTGATATGGGGCTTTGCCTTCTGGACTCTTTCCATGTTCTCCGGAGGGATATGGTCTTACCTGGGATGGGGCACACCGGTAGTGTGGGAGGATGCAGCCATCACCATCACCATGGCCACCTGGTTTTATTATATCTGTCTGCTCCATCTCCATTTGACCGGGACATGGAACATGCGAAAACGGGCATTATTTACCATCATCGGCACTTTCGCGATCCTGGGACTGAATTGTCATCCGGACATGGGACCGCTAAGGCTGCCGTTCTGATAAATGCATACACCTGGATATTCGATATAAGAATGATGTTACAGGCTTTAACTAAAAAAATATGGCAATGGCTGGGGAGTATCAAGCTAACCATCGTTATCTTGCTGCTATTGGTGGTTGATATGGTGATCGGCTACTGGTGTCTTGATCGGCGTACTACGATTTTTCAGCCACTGGGCGATGTCGGCCTCTTTCAGTGGACCAGTACCTATGGCCTGCATAATTTGCTTTTTACGGCATGGTTTTTTGTCCTGCTTGGACTGCTTGCCATGCTGACCATCAATACCTTTATCTGCACCACTGAAAAGGTCATTACGCTCTTGAGCCGTAAACGATCATTTCACCTCGGCCGTTTTTGGCTCAGACTGGCGCCTCATATTATGCATTACGCCATAATTGTCGTTTTGGCCGGCTATCTCTCAAGCTATATGCTGGCTGATGTGCATCCGGGTCAGACCCTGGTGCCCGGAGCGAGCCTGACCATCCCCAATACCAATATACACATCAAGTTCAGCTCCTATGAACCCCATTATTACCAGGGCAAACGGCTGGACTTTTTCCACGATTGGGTGATCGATCCGGGGGCCGGCCTGACGATTTCAAGCTCCACTGTGCAGCGCACCGCGATCCTCTCCTATAATAAGCCGGTACGCTATCAGGGCTATACCATCATTTTAAAAAACTTCTATCCAAAAAAGAAGGGAGGGATGAGTCCGCGTGTTTATATCAATCTCAGTATCCGCAAAGACCCCGGCGTGGTTTTTTACTTCAGCGGCATGCTCCTTTTTGCCGCAGGGCTTCTGATTTACGTCTTTTTATGGGTTTATCTTAAAACGGAAGGTAGAAGATAGAAGGCCGTCAGGGAACTTCACCCCCTGAACCTTTGAACCTTGAACCTCTGAAACTCTGAACCTTTGAACCCGTGAACGCTTACAGGAAAACAAACATGAATTATCGTATAACAATGATTTTTCTCAATCTGGCCCTGCTGTTGATGCTGACAACAATAACCGGCTGCAACAAAGAAGAAACAACAGAGGGTAAAAAGCGATCTTTCCTGCAAATCGGCGAATTTACCGTAACCCGTAAGGGCCCGGATTTTACCGAGGTGCGCGATGGAGCAGACCGCACACTGATTCTTATCCCCCGGGACGCGGAATTGCCACAAGGTTACACCAGACATCAGATCGTTCGGGTGCCTGTGAAACGAGTGGCGGCCTGGAGTAATTTTGATGTTTCAGCCCTGCGGTCCCTGGGTGTGCTTGAAGAGGTGCTGGTGGGTGTTATCCAGCCTGAGGACAAATGGCATATTGACGAGGTCAAACGCGGCATGGAAGCCGGGAAAATCGTCTATCTGGGTAACAGCAATGCTATTGATTTTGAAAAACTTAAAAAACAGCAGCCTGAGTTGGCGCTCACCTGGGATCGCTCGGTGATTCCCATGCTCAACGAATTGGAAATCCCATGCATTATCACCTCGGCTCCGGTTGCCATGTGCCTCAATGCCCGAATGCGCTACGTCCAGTTTCTGGCCCCGTTTTTTCAGCGGGAAAATGAAGCGGACGCCTTTTTTGCACGGGTTTCCGACGCGTTGAAGGAAATTCGGGAACTTACATCCTATGCCCTTAAAGAGCCTAAAGTCATGTGGGGGGATATTTATGAAAAACGGGTGTTGGTGGAACCCGGTAACGCCTGGGTGGGCGAATTGGTGGAACTGGCCCAAAGCGACTACCTTTTCGAAGATGTCTATGGTACCTCATGCATTGAAATATCAACGGAACGTTTCTTGTATAGTGGTGAGGATGCCGACATCCTCTTCACTTACAGCAGCCCCAGTACCGGCGCTACTTCCAAGGCCGCCCTGGCGCGGATGAACCCGCTGCTGGGAAGAATCCGGCCATTAAAGACCGGCAGGGTGTATGCCCCCATGGCCCATTATTCCCAGTCAGGCGACAAGCTCGATGAGATTCTTATTGAAATCTCCGCCATTCTTCATCCGGAACTCTATCCCGGATACGAACTCCGCTATTTTATAGAGCTGCCGGACATTGATCCGGTGATTCCAGGGGACCAGTCATGACCACGGACTCTATTGCCCCGTTACGCAACCCCTTGTTGGTTTTTAGTATGTTGGCGATACTGCTTTCGGCCATGGTCATTACCAATATATCCATTGGTTCGGTTCCCCTGCCTCTTTCCGAGATATGGCGGGTGATTTTGTCCCCCATGGATGATTCCACCAACTACTTCATTATCTGGAAGATCCGTATTCCACGCGCCCTTGCCGGTGCTATGGGCGGGGCCTATCTGGCCGTGTCCGGGTTGTTGCTCCAGGTCTATTTCCGCAACCCGATTGTCGGGCCGTTCATCCTGGGAATCTCTTCCGGGGCCACGGTCATGGTCTCATTGGTAATGCTCACATCCCTGACCCTGGGCATGACCGTACTGAGCCCCTTCATGACAACCCTTGCCGCCTTTGCCGGGGCCTATGGCGTGATGTTGATTGTGCTGGCTATAGCCTCGCGGGTGAAAAGCGGCATTACCCTGCTCATTGTAGGTCTGATGATAGGTTATCTCTGCCATGCGGTGACCGCCGTTTTGACGGCCCTGGCGGAAAAGGAGAAGATCAAGGGCTTCGTACTCTGGCAGCTTGGCAGTTTTTCAGGATTTAAATGGAGCGAAATTGCGGTGCTCCTGGTCTTTGGCGCCTTTATTATGCTCCTGGTCTACAGCCTGAGCAAACCCTTAAACGCCTTCCTGCTCGGCGAGGAATATGCATCTTCCATGGGCGTCAGTATCCGTAAATTTCGTATTCTGATTCTTCTCTGCGCCTGTGCCCTGGCGGGCATGATCACCTCGGTGGCCGGCCCTGTGGCCTTTATCGGCCTGGCTGTTCCTCATATGGCTCGAATGATTTTCGGCACCTCGGACAATCGTATTCTCATACCAGGCGCCTGTTTACTGGGCGCGCTGGTGACCAGCGGCTGCGATCTGATTGCCCGAATGCTGATTTCTCCTGTGGAGTTGCCGTTGTCCGCCGTTACGGCCTTTTTCGGGGCTCCGGTTGTCATCAGCCTGCTCATAAAAAGAAAGGTAAAACTATGAAAAAAAACACGCCGGACTATATCCTGGCCTGCGAAAATCTTACTGTTGGTTATAAAAATACAAAAATACTTGCCAATGTAAACCTGGCCTTTGAACCAGGGCATTTTATCACGATCCTGGGGCCGAACGGCGCAGGCAAGACCACTTTGCTGCGTACTTTTTCACGCCATTTGAAACCACTTTCCGGTCGCATTTTTATAGGCAAAAAGCCCCTGGAAAAAATGCGTCAGGCAGAGCTTGCAAAAATTATGGCCGTGGTTCTAACCGACAAGGTTTCACCGCCTCTTTTTTCAGTGTTTCAGTTCGTGGCCCTGGGACGTTATCCCCATACCGATTTTCTGGGGCGTTTGACTGCCAATGATAAACAGGTGGTACAGCAGGCACTGGAGGCGGTAAGCGCCGAAAATATTGCCCATCGCCAGTTTGCCGATTTAAGCGATGGTGAACGTCAGAAGGCCCTGGTAGCCCGGGCCCTGGCCCAACAGCCGCAATTATTGTTCCTTGATGAACCTACAGCGCATCTGGACCTGAAACACCGGGTGGAGGTGATGACCATTTTACGGGACCTCTGTCGCTCCAGGGGGATAACAGTGGTTGCGTCGTTGCATGATGTGGATATTGCCGCCAAGGTGTCGGATCGGGTGGCCCTGGTCAAAGACGGGGCTGTCATTGGCTGGGGAACACCGGAAAAGATGTTGCGAAGTAAAAGTGTGGCCGAGCTGTATGATTTTGAAAGCGCCGGTTTCAACCGCCATCTGGGCAGCATCGAGTTGCGTGGCAACGGCGATAAGGGCCGGGTTTTTGTGCTGGGGGGCCTGGGCAGCGGCGCCATAATATACCGGCTGCTGGCCAAAAGAGGATACGCTATTGCCACCGGGGTAATCCATACCAATGACATTGATTATTACGTGGCCCGGGCACTGGGAGCAGACTGTGCGGCCCAGGAACCCATGACAAAGATAGGCGGCGCGGCCCTGGACACGGCCCATACGCTTCTTAAAAAATGCGACTGGGTAATTGATACCGGCTTTGATCTGGGGCCGATGAACCATGGCAATATGGAGCTTTTAAAAACAGCCATTAAAATGGATAAAAAAATATACACCCTGCGTAATAACGGCCTGAACAGCATGCTGTCCGGGGCTGACAGCAAATGTACCATCTGCAATGAGCCCATGGAACTTATCACAAATTACGAAAAAGATGTCGGTCATCAATATCCTGCCAACTGATACGAATCGGTTACAGACTTAAGGTTG
>JAYEJK010000493.1:0-6435 GCA_034660535.1 Thermodesulfobacteriota bacterium
GATTGTGAGGTTACAAAACCGCAGGACTAGCAGCGCTAATTTGAGGATTTTGTAACCTCACAATCGGCCCAAAACGGCCTGAAGATGAGATGGAAGATGTACAAGTTATTTTTACTTGAGCCCTAAAATCAATTTTTAGATAAACATTTACAATTTGTGGTTGCCTGAGTATTTAGTGCCTTAGTGGTAATTTTCTTGTTTTTTGTGGCAGAAAAACTCTGAAGTTATATGTGACGCCCGCGGTGCCACATGTTTTAAGGCACTTATACCCCTCAGGGGGGTACTGAAAATAGTCCAGGACCTTTTAAAATTTCCAGTTTATCTGGGTTAGAAACTAATTAAATCCGTTGATTGCGGTTCAAGGTTCAAAGGTTCAAGGTTTTGTTTGATCGGAATTTTTCCTGTTCAACCCTGAACGTGGAACCTTTGAACCTTGAACCCGGAACCTATAAAATGGAGGCATGCTGTGGATATAGACGATACCATGAGCAGTGAAATGGGTAGCGCGCCACTGCCGGACGAAACCGAAATTCCGGATGTGTTGCCGCTGATGGCGGTCCGGGATGTTGTCATATTCAATTACATGATTATCCCTTTGTTTGTAGGCAGGTCTGCCTCCGTGGGGGCGGTGAACGATGCCCTGACAAGAGATAAACTTCTGTTTCTCGTTGCCCAGAAGGACGCAGCTATAGATGAGCCGCAACCGGATGATATGTATGAGGTCGGCATGGTGTGCATGATTATGCGCACACTTAAGCTGCCTGATGGTCGCCTGAAAGTCCTGGTGCAGGCTATGAGCAAGGCCAAAATCGAAGAATTCACTCAGACATCGCCCCATTATATTGCAAGGATTAAAATCATCAAGGAAGCAAATGTTGAAGACATTACAGTGGAGACGGAAGCACTGATGCGCAATGTCCGGGATCAGACAGAGAAAATCATGTCCCTTAAGGGAATCCTCTCATCCGAATTGATGGTGATCCTCAACAATATAGATGATCCGGGGCGTCTTGGAGATCTGGTTGTGACCAATCTGCACCTTAAAACATCTGAAGCACAGATGGTGCTCGAAATCATGGATCCGGTGGAACGTCTGAAAATGGTCTCCGAACTTCTGCAAAAAGAGTTGGAAGTCTCTGCAGTGCAGGCCAAAATTCAGTCTGATGCAAAGGAGGAGATGGGACGGACCCAAAGGGAATATTACCTGCGCGAACAACTCCATGCCCTGAAAAAAGAATTGGGCGACATTGACGACAGGTCTCAGGAGATTGAGGACCTGCGCCAAAAATTTGTCAAGGCCCGGATGCCGCCATTGGTCAAGAAGGAGGGATTGAAGCAGGTTAAAAGACTTGAAATGATGCATCCGGATGCCTCCGAGGCCAACACTATCAGGACATATGCGGATTGGCTCCTTGATGTGCCGTGGCGGAAAGGCACAAAAGACAGACTGGATCTAAAAACAGCCAAAGATGTGCTGGATGAGGATCATTACGGCCTTGACAAAGTCAAGGAGCGGATCCTTGAATACCTTGCGGTTCGCAAATTAAACAAATCCTCTAAAGGACCCATCCTCTGTTTTGTCGGACCTCCAGGTGTAGGGAAAACGTCGCTCGGCAAATCAATCGCCCGGGCAATGGGAAGAAAATTTCATCGAATCTCCCTTGGAGGGATGCGTGATGAGGCGGAAATCAGGGGGCACAGGCGGACTTACATAGGGGCCATGCCGGGAAGGATTATCCAGGGGTTGAAGATGGTCCAGTCCAATAATCCCGTATTCATGATGGATGAGATCGACAAGGTCGGCGCTGATTACAGGGGGGATCCGTCATCCGCGCTTCTGGAGGTTCTGGATCCTGAACAAAATTTCAGTTTTTCAGATCATTATCTGAATCTGCCGTATGACCTGTCAAAGGTCATGTTCATCACAACCGCGAACATGAATGATACGATCCCCAGGCCGCTCATGGACCGGATGGAAGTAATCAGGCTTGCAGGTTATAGCCTTGAAGAAAAGATGATCATTGCCAAACGTTACCTTTTGCCCAGGCAATTAAAGGAAAACGGGATTAGTGAAAAGCACATAAAGCTTGATGACAAGACGCTCGAAAAAATCATCTCACATTACACCAGGGAGGCGGGTCTTCGGAATCTTGAGCGTGAAATCGGCAAGGTATGCCGTAAAACGGCAAGGCGCATTGCCGAGGGCGGCAAGGGACCGTATACGATTTCCGGCAGGACACTGTCACATTATCTGGGGCCGCCCAAATATCTTCCCGAATCTGAAGTAGAGACCATTGACCAGCCGGGAATGGCGACAGGGCTTGCATGGACGGAGGTAGGCGGCGAAATTCTTTACGTTGAGGTCTCGATCCTGAAAGGCAGCGGCAAACTGATAATGACAGGCCATCTCGGTGATGTTATGAAGGAATCGGCCCAGGCGGCGCTCACTTTCTGCCGTTCCCGAGAAAAAAATCTCAAACTGAGTGAGAAGTATTTTGAGGAAGTAGATATCCATGTCCATGTGCCGGCCGGCGCTATTCCGAAAGATGGGCCATCCGCCGGGGTCACAATGGCAACAGCCCTTTATTCCGCGTTGTCGCAGAAAATGGTCAAAAAGAATATTGCCATGACAGGAGAGATCACTTTACGTGGAAGGGTGCTGCCCATAGGCGGCCTCAAGGAAAAGGCCCTGGCCGCCCTGCGTGCCGGCATCAGGACCGTGATCATTCCTGAGCGGAACAAAAATGATCTGATTGAGATCCCAAAACCGCTTCGGCAAAAGATGCGATTCGTTTCTGTAAAAAACATGGATCAAATTTTTTCCCTGATTTTTGATTAATATAGACAACTTTCCATCAACAGGCAACTGCAAACCGTCAACCGATAACCATATGTAGGCATGGAAGGGCACAATACTGAGACTCCCACCGCACTCCCTGATGCTGATACCGAAAAAAAGAAAAAATCCAGGGGAATCTTTGCTGCATCGGCGATTATTATTGCGGCAGCGCTTGCCGGATGTTTTCTGGTGTCGATGTGGATCTATTCCTACTCCACCACCTCCGGTCCCTCGCACACGGCCGGCAGGATCGAAGTGCTTATTCCGTCTAAAACCGGTTTCACTCAAATAAGGACGATTCTTGCGGAAAAGGGAGTTATCCAAGATGACATTCGTTTCGGACTCCTTGCCCGTATCATTGGAGTAGCCCATCGCCTTAAAGCAGGAGAATATTCATTTGAGACCGGCCTTACTCCTTACGAGGTGCTTCGCGAACTGGAAAAGGGGAAGGTTGTCCAAAGGCTTGTAATGATCCCGGAGGGAATCACTCTCTCTCAAATTGCAGATATCCTGGAAGATAAAGGCGGAGTGGATCGTAATCGTTTTTTGGAATTGGTTCACGACACCGGTTTTATTAAGGAACTTGGCGTCAAGGCGGACAGCCTTGAAGGATATCTCTTCCCTGATACGTATCATCTGGAACCCGGGCAGACTGAGCAATCCATTATAAGGATGATGGTTGCCCGCTTAAATGAGATGTGGCCGCAGGATAGCGCTGTATCCGGAAAGCCGCCGGCGCTGTCCCACCATGAAATCCTGACACTTGCTTCAATTGTTGAAAAGGAAACAGCCAGGCCGGAGGAAAGGCCGATGATCGCATCGGTCTTTCTGAACCGCCTGAAAAAAGGAATGCGGCTGCAGACCGATCCCACCGTGATCTATGGTCTTGCTGAATTTGACGGGAATTTGACCCGAAGGGATCTTAAAAAGCCTACCCCATACAATACGTACCTGATAAAAGGTTTGCCGCCGGGACCAATTGGAAATCCGGGATTGGCCTCCCTTGAGGCTGTCATGCAATCACTTACTGAATCGTCCTCTCCTGGAAATATGAAAGGCGGGTATCTCTATTTTGTTTCCATGAACAACGGCTCCGGCTCTCATTATTTTTCCAGAACCCTGAAAGAGCATAACAGGGCAGTGGTAAAGTTTCAGAAGAGGAAAAGTAAGTAATGACGAGTGACGAATTACGAATTACGAATTACGAATAAAACGGAGTAACCAAAATGGCCGTATATCCTTCTCATCTCACCCCTCGTTCAGCTTATGATAAAAAACGGGTTCTTGTGACCGGTGGGGCCGGATTCCTGGGCAGTCATCTGTGTGAGCGGCTGCTGGAAGAGGACTTTGATGTCCTGTGTGTGGACAGTTTTTTTACCGGAACAAAGGCCAATGTGGAACACCTTATTTCAAACCCCTATTTCGAAATCATTCGCCACGATGTATGTCAGCCTCTTTTTGTTGAGATTGACGAGATTTATAACATGGCCTGTCCGGCATCCCCGATCCATTACCAGTACAATCCCGTCCATACTACCAAGACCTCGGTGATGGGGGCTTTGAACATGCTTGGCCTTGCCAAGAGATGTAATGCCAGGATCATGCAGGCATCCACATCCGAAGTGTACGGCGATCCGGAAGATCATCCACAAAGCGAGGGATACTGGGGCAACGTGAATCCAATCGGAGTCAGGTCCTGCTATGATGAGGGAAAAAGATGCGCAGAGACCCTGTTTTTCGATTACCGGCGACAGCATGGCATGTTAATCAAAATAGCCAGGATTTTTAATACATACGGCCCCAGGATGCATCCGAATGACGGAAGAGTCGTCAGCAACTTCATAGTCCAGGCGCTGCGCGGACAGGATATCACAGTTTATGGTGACGGGAAACAGACCCGTTCATTCTGCTATGTGGACGATATGATTGACGGATTTATCGGATTGATGAATACGCCGGATGATTTCACCGGGCCGGTCAACCTGGGCAATCCCGATGAGTTCACGATCCTGGAACTTGCGGAAAAAGTCATTAAAATGACAGGCAGTAAGTCCGGAATAATCTTTTCTCCGCTGCCGGTCGACGACCCTGCACAGAGACAACCGGACATCAGACGGGCCATAACAACCCTGGCCTGGCAGCCTGTGATTTCATTGGATGAAGGACTGATGAAAACGATTGCCTATTTTGACAACCTGCTTGCAACCGGAAATAAAGGGTAAGGGCTCGCCCAAAGGGACAGGATGTGACGTAACCGTTCAGAGGGGTCCCATATTTTGCAGACTCCATAAGAATGTAATCGTTCTCAGGCGCTCCATATGGGCGTTAGCAGTTCGGCTCACTATATAAGTAATATGTGAGACGGGCTGATCGCACCCCAAAGGCGCTTCCGTTGGGCGTGTTCAGATGGAGGGCCTGTGAACGATTACGGATGTGACACTCTTCATGCCGCCTCGTAGACTCATCCTCATATTGCTTTGCATAACCGTCTTGTTCGGCGCCGGCACAACGTCTGTCCGGGCGGCCCAAAAGCGGGTGGCAGTCGTTATTTCCCAGCGGATAAAGCCTTATGTGGAGGCCTTTGCAGGATTCCGGGAGGAGTCGGCAACCAGGGCTGAAGCAGAAATCAAAAGCTATTATCTTGATAAATACACAGGCAGCGGCCGCGACAGGCTGGCAAAGATCATTGGACGCGACAGTTTTGATCTTGTTGTTGCCATCGGTCCTGCAGCCACCCGTTTTGTATGGACTCATTTCCCGGATCCGGACACGAAAAAGCTATATACCATGGTTCTAAGGCCCGCAAACCTTACATCCGGAGCCCCGGACACCTGCGGCATAGCCCTTGACATCCCACCCGAAACCCAACTTAAAGCCCTGTCATGCTTTCTGCCTTCCTCGCACCGTGTCGGGATATTATACAACCCGGACCATAATAGTTCCTTTTTAAAAGATTTTGTTTCAAAGGCCCTCGCATTTGACATTGAGATCGTCCCAATGGCAGTTTCGTCCACCAAGGGCATAAACGCCTTGCTGCAGGAGAACTGGCGAAAAATCGACACCCTTCTCTTTATTCCCGATCCGACTGTAATTTATGAAAGCCTGGTCAAACATCTCATAAAGCAGGCTCTGTTGAGGCGAATACCGTCTGTGGGCTTTAACCGATTTTTCCATGAAAACGGCGCCAGTCTCACCTTTGTTCTTGATTATAAACAGACCGGAAAAAAGACGGGGCGTCAGGCCCTGTCTATCCTTGAGGGGACGGATTGCGCCGGACCCCATTTACCGGAGTTCACAGTCCATCTTAACACAAAGGTCACGAAATATATCGGCATTACGACACAACCGAGGCAGTGCCCTGAATTCAAGGTGGCGCCATGAAATCGCCGGGAATCCATGCCAGAATCGTTGTCACAGCGCTAGTGCTGATATGCGGGTCTACTATTTTACTGGGAATGCTCGGTATCCGTTTCTCCATGGAATTTGTTGAAAAAAGGTTTCATGAGCATCTTGAACTTATGGGAAAATATCTGGCCGTAAATGCCGAGGTCGGCATTCTGGTCAATGACAGGGCATGGCTGAAAAAATTGGCCCGC
>JAYEJK010000494.1:0-6424 GCA_034660535.1 Thermodesulfobacteriota bacterium
TCACTAGGCCAAATAGTCCATTTTAGGGGTAAAAACGTAAATATAGGTTACAAAACACATTATGGCCAGGGCAAAAGACATTATATTCCTGAACAAATATGGCACTTAACCCACAGATGCCACAAACCCCTCTGTGTCAATGTAAGTGAGACACCTATCCCTTGAAAAATTAGCCCAACTTTGTGAGCTTGAATTGTAATTTTGTGTAATAACAGCAAGTTACGTTGTCGGAAGATATCGTTATGGCACTACATCTTTTATTTTGTTTCATATTGTTGTCTTGATCGCATGGCCGGGATGATTCTTTATTCCCAGAGCTGAATATATTTCATGTTGTTTAGGCTCAGGCCGTGTGCTTTTCCTTACATGGACTGTGCCGCCATCTTTGCAATGCATTGATACTGTTACCCGAGCCTGTGTTGACAGGAATTTCCGTAAACTTGACCAACTGCTATGGATATTTACCTGTTTCAATCTAAATCGTATTGTGTGAACCAGATGATACGCCAGTAGCGTAATAAACAGGTGCCCTGAAACTCTGTCTGCAATCTGATGGTGAACCGGACGTAAACCAAGTTCTGATTTCAGAGAACGAAACACAGCCTCAAGATCTGTCAGCATGGTATATGTTTTCCATAAGGTGGACTCATCCCAGTCTGTCTGACTTGTCCGCAGACAGTACACCCCAGGGTATGTGTCCGTCGTGTTCGGCGCTGGTTTCTGCTGCCATGTGATTTTTGTAGCATTGCCGCTGGTATTGTCTTTCTCAACTGAAATCGTATATTGTTTGGAGACTCTGGAATATTGCTGCCTCAGTCGACCAATTTTTACCATGACCTTGTCATACTTCTTGAGACATCGCTTTTTATGAAGGCCGTTGTCCAGCTTCTGCAAATCCTTTTTAAACCGGTTTATAAAACGATCGCCAATAGCCTGGTCCTTCTTCTCCCGCATGGTAGAATGGCAATACAAGAGAGTCTCCTGTGTCTCTTCGTCAAAAACTTTCTGAACCCTGACCGTGCACTCATCGTCCTTTTTAACAACAACGGATGAGGCCTCGTCAAATTCACGATGCTTCTTTCTGCTTACCACAAGGTATGGATACTGATGTTCTTGCAGCCAGGCGATATTGTCTTTGGTGGCAATGCCGGCATCCATGACCACGGTTGGTTTTGGGCAGGTTGATGCCCCATCCTTTTCAAGACCGTGAATCATCTCCGACAATGTTTCCGACTCAGTCACATTGCCCTTATACACATGGCTGCGCCGTGGGAAACCACTGGAGTCAAGCACCAAGCCCAGGGTGACCAATGGGCAATCTGTCCGTTTCTCCTTGGAATGGCCGTGGGCAGCAATAGCATTATTTTTGCATTGCCCCTCAAAATACGTATTGGTCAAATCATACAGGGTAATGGTCTCCTGTAACCCAAATAGACTCCGCTCCCGTTCATATAAATGATGTTCAATAGCCGCTTTCTTCTTGAGCAGTTGATCGGAGATCTGATACATGCTGTACAGGCTGAGACTGTCATAATCATAATTTATCAACTCACCGAGGCCGGATCGTTCCTGAAGCCATTCATGTGTTGCCGGCTCACTTCCCGGTTCACAAGCACGGCCAATTATTGTCCCGATCGCAGCAGCCGCCTGCGGTCCATTAAAACCAAGTTCTTTGAGTTTCGTGTCAAGTCCCAAAAACCGCAATGCTTCCAGTGTGACATGTTCACCGCCCACACTGCGTGGCCTGCTCATCTCAAGGCTGTCAAGATCAACCTCCCGGTAGTCGATGCTGTCAGGATCGCTAACATCCTGATGCGATGCAATAATCCTCGATGCGTAACTCTGGGCTAACTTCTCAATATCACGATCTATATCAAACAGACTTTGTTGTCCGCTGAAAATCTCCTCAATCCGCTTTGTCAGGTCCGGCCATTGTTCTCTTGGCAAAGAAAAATCGACACCAAGGTTGAGCATCGTGTGTTGACGTACTCCCTTATCAGTACGCCGGGATTCGACTAGCCGATAGGTGTAATATTGCGCCCCATCTTTTCTGCTTTTGATTGATGTTCTTCGAATATACATGGAAACGAGTTTTGCATAAAAAATGTCTCCCGTCAACCCTGTCAGGTCATTTTATGGCACCACACAGAGGCCTGAATCTATAACATGTTGATATCACATAACTTTATTTTTTACCCTCTACGTAGAATCAAGCACTTACGTGACTTTTGAGAATGGTTCGCAAAAAGTTGGGCTAAGGGCTCAAGTAAAAATAACTTGTACATCTTCCATCTCATCTTCAGGCCGTTTTGGGCCGATTGTCTGGATTAGCTGATAAGGCGGCTTATTGACTCAGCAACTCCAGTTCCTCCCAGCGGACATAGAGTTTTTCAACTTTTTTCTGGGCCGGCTGCAACATGCTGCACCATTTGGCCAATTCCTCCGGATCACGGATAACAGCCGGATCTTCAATGTGCTTTTCGCATTTTTTCACTTCCTGTTCAGCGGCAAGAATTGTTTCTTCAATGCCGGCAAGTTCCAGCCGGTCCTTATAGGTTATTTTTGCTTTATTTCCGGTCCGCGAATTTTTTTCCTTGGTTTTTGTCTTTTTCTTAACGGAATCTTTGCCCTTTTGCTGCCGCAGCCACTGGTGATAGTCGGCATAAAACATGGATTGGCCCTTACCGTTAAATCCGAGAATTTTTGTAGTGACCCGGTCCAGGAAAAAACGGTCATGGCTTGCCAGCACAAAGGCGCCTGGAAAATCGAGCAGACTTTCTTCCAAAACGGAAAGTGAAGGGATATCAAGATCGTTGCCCGGTTCATCAAGTAAAAGAACATCCGCCGGTTGGAGCATGAGGCGGGCAATGAGAATACGGGCCTGCTCACCGCCGGAAAGTCTGCCTACAGGCTGGTCAAGCTGCTCCGGTTGAAAAAGAAAACGCTTGGCCCATGAAACAATATGAATCTGCCTGCCCCGGTATGTCACGGTGTCACCCGAGGAAGAGAGGGCGTGACGCAAGGTATCCTCCTGGTCGAGCTGCTCTCGTTTTTGGTCGAAAAGGACGATGCGGAGCCCTTCAGCCCTTGAGATAGCGCCGCTGTCCGCTTTTGTTTTTTCTGCAAGAATATGCATTAAGGTTGTTTTTCCGCTACCGTTCGGCCCCATCAGACCTAAACGGCTGCCCGGTGAAAGCTCAAAACCGAGGTTTGTGAAAAGCTGCCGGTCATCCAGAGTTTTTGTAAGTTTTTTTGCAGAGAGCAGTTTTTTCGTTTTACGGCCGGTTGCTTCAAAATCTATGGTTACCTTTTGGTCCGCGGCATTGCGCTGACAAACTTCCTGCAGTTCATTTTTCAGTTGATATGCCTTGTCGATGCGGAAACGGGCTTTTGTGGTCCGCGCTTTAGGACCACGGTTGAGCCATTCCGTCTCCCTTCTCAATTTATTTGACAGAACGGTTTGTCTGTGGATCTGGTTGGCTAAAAAATTTTCTCTTACCGACAGAAAACGGCTGTAATTGCCGTTTACCCGGAGATATCCATCCGGGTAGCAGCGATTAAGTTCAATGATGCGGATGGTTCTGTTGTCAAGAAAGGTTCGGTCGTGGCTGATAAGCACAAAGGCAAATGGAGGGTTGGTTAAAATTTTCTCAAGCCACAAAATTCCCTGAATATCAAGATGGTTGGTCGGTTCATCCAGTAAAAGAAGATCGGGCATTTTGATCAACGCCGCGGCAATGGCCAGTTTTTTACGCCAGCCTCCTGAAAGAGAGGCGATATTTTGGCAGGGGTTATTTAACTCCGCCCGGCTGAGCATCATACTTACTCGGTTATGGCGGGAGGTTTCGTCAGGATCATCCGCAATTGCCTCTATAAGGGCCATTTCCACGGACTGGGTGGAATCGAACTCGTCAGCTTGAGCTAGATATACGATTTTTGTCCCTTTTTGGATAGTGATTTTGCCGCTGTCAGGTGATTCCAGGCCGGCCAGGATTTTTAGAAGTGTTGATTTGCCGGAACCATTCGGTCCAATAAGGCCAAGCCTTTCTCCACTTTCAAAGCCAAGGGATATCTCGCTAAAGAGCTGCCGGCTGCCGAATGATTTGCTTAGTGACTGACAACTGACGAGCATGGTTCGGATGAAGACCTTTTATCTGTTCCTGATTCAGGAGTTGGTTAAGGGTTCACTCAAATACAATTTATTGTTGGATGGGAATGTACCTTTTTCTGCTGAAAAAGAAAGGGCGAAAATCCATTTTTATGCAGTGTGAAATGGGGTCACCCATTAAAAGGCCCTTTGTCAAGGGAAAAATTATCCCGTTCAAGGAAAATGTAGAATTTTTCCTTGCAAAGGACAACGCCTCGATTTTACTCCTTTGCCATGTAAGAGTTAACGCAAAGACGGATTGACTTAATCCTGTATGCTCATGAGTTGTCTCACATCTTCATGGCATTTTAATTATAAGTAGGTTAAGTTCACAGTCTAATTCCTACAGTCAAGATTTCCAACGGAAAAACCTAACCCGGATAAACTGGAATTTTTAAAGGAATATGTGTTAAAAATAGAGAGGGGGGGGTGGATAAGAATGCCGATTTGGCCGTATCGTTATCAACTCAGTGACCAACACAGGCTGAGACGTTCGGTATACGAGGTGCTTCGTGACCAGATGGACACCTTTCTTATCCAAAAGGCCCTGATTGATTCTTACAGGAATTTCAGTAATGCCGGCGAACCTTATCCCTTTGTCAACAAGAGGGAATTAAAACCCAGAGCCAGGGTTGTGGAGCAGGAGTATATTCTTCAGAATCATTTCCTGGTCCTTTTCTGCGAGGGAACCATCCCGCGTGAACATAAAAAATACATCCGTTTTTTTGACAACAATAAAATTACCAAGGAATACATTAACGAGTTTGTGCATATCAAGTTGCACAAACAATATTCCAAGAACCTCCGCTATTTTGATAATCCTGATTTCAGTACGTTGCTCTTTGATTTGACGCCCGTGGATTATTCGCTCCTTATTCAGCAGGACACTTCCATAAAGCGACAGAACCGTTATGTCATGACACATTTTCATGTGCGGATCGACTATCTCCTGGATGAGGCGACTGAGATTATGGCCCAGCAGTTAAGGTATATATCAAAAGATTTGTACGAGCTGGGAGAGAAATACGCCCAGAGCCTGACTCATAAGCTTTTTGAGATGTATGGATTTCACCATGTGGTGGGCGGCCGCCGGACTGCCGCGGTTTTAGCGGCCCAGTTGCTCAAGAAGATGCCTTTTATTTCCACAGTTTATGTGGGCAGCGCGGAATCACGTACCCTGGCGCGAATCAGTGAGCGTGGCGTCAGCAAATACGTACTGGTGAAATTGCCGATTACTGAGATACAGCGGTTGTCCAACGAAAGGGGGGGTGGATTTGATAAATTCGTGGAGGAGTTTATTATGGACATTAACGATCAATTCGGTGTGGCCATTCTCCATGTTGTATATCGCAACTCTATATATTCCAAACCGCCCGAAGATAGCAAACTCCGCAGATTGTGCCCCGATTACCAGTGGTTGACTATCAGTGATCAGCTTATTATCCCATTGCCCGAACATCCGGACATCTATCCAATACCTTACAGCACCGTTTATATTTCCGACTGAATAACGGTCATTTTCCGCCTCTGATTTACCAGCTCAATGTTTGCAGCGTGTTAGGCGGGTTAGGGCTGCCCTTTACCCATAAGGAATCAAAAATAAATAACCTTTACATTTATCAGTAATTCCGGCACATATAGTGGTATGTTGGAATTACCTGAGAATGCCAGAGCTGTCAAAGAAGAGTTTGAGGATATCGCATACTCATTAGATGAACGCCGAATTCGTTTATGGTGCGCGGCCAAAGCTCGATCTTAGGGCTCGCACAAAAATAACTTCACATTTTCATGCGCCGATCCATCCCGCATGACTGCGTTGCTCGTCGGTTAAATAGCCCTGCTATTCGCCCTCCTCGCGCCTTGCCATGCGGGTGCCTCAACACCTGAAAATGTAAATTTATTTTTGGGCGAACCCTTATAATAAAATATATGGCAGGGGCGGCGTCATGGCTGTTCATAAAGCAACGCATGTTTCCCGCCCGAGGATTTATCTTGGTTTAAAAGAGATAACAAGTAAAGAAAAATTGTAATCGTTCACAGGCCCTCCATCTGAACGCGCCCAACGGAAGTGCCCTTGGGGTGCGATCAGCCCGGCTCACATATTACTTATATAGTGAGCCGAACTGCTAGCGCCCATATGGAGCGCCTGAGAAGGTTTTGTCAATGTTGGAATTAGCAAAGATACGGCGGAATTTGCGGTCAACTCAATAAAAACTTGGTGGCATGAAATGGGAAAGATTAAATATCCCCATGCCGGGGAATTGCTGATTACTGCGG
>JAYEJK010000495.1:0-14418 GCA_034660535.1 Thermodesulfobacteriota bacterium
GAAGTTAAGCTTTTCAGCGCCGATGGTACTGCCTGGGCAACCAGGTGGGAGAGTAGGTCGCCGCCGATATCTTTTTATATATAAAAATGGTTCCGGATTTAATTGTCCGGAACCATTTTTTTTTGAGTAATTAACCTTTTTTGTACATGGTAAACATTTGCGTGAGAAGAGAATGGATCGTCCTCATTTAACCGCACTTATTCTGGCTGCCGGCAAAGGCACCAGAATGAAATCAGATCTGGCCAAGGTTTTGCATGAGGTCTATTTTGCGCCGATGATTCATCATGTTATTGCCGTAGTTCAGTCTCTGTTGTTTGATGATACTATCGTGATTACAGGATACCAATGCGAGAGAGTGGAGGAGTCTCTTGAGGAATTCGGAGTCTTGTTTGCCAGGCAGGAGCAGCAACTTGGAACGGCTCATGCAGTCTTGTCTGCAAAAAACATTCTTAATAAAATCATGGGAACGGTTGTTATTATATGCGGGGATACGCCATTGATCCGTGCGGGAACCCTTGAGCAGATGCTGAATGACCATTTTGCAGCTTCCTCAATGCTAACCGTTTTGACAACCCGGCTTTGTGATCCCACAAATTACGGCAGAATTATTTCCGATACCAACGGAAATGTCTTAAGGATAGTTGAGCAAAAGGATGCAACGGATGTCGAAAAAGAAATCACGGAGATCAATACGGGCATTTATTGCGTTGACACAAGTTTTCTTATGAATTGTCTTGCCGGAGTGGGTACGGACAACAAGCAAGGTGAATTTTATTTGACCGACATTGTTGAAATTGCTAGCGAATCCGGCCATGCCGTAAACAAATTTGTCTGCCTTGATCCAAATGAGGTGTTGGGAGTAAACTCACGAGTGGAACTGGCCCAGGCCCATGCAGTCCTTCAGGCAAGGTTCAGCAAAGCTCTGATGCTGTCAGGAGTGACATTGACGATACCGGAAACCGTTTCCATAGCAAAAAGCGTTTTGATTGGAAAAGATACCATTGTCCATGCCAATACACACATTACCGGGCAGTCTTCTATTGGAAAGGGATGTCTGATTGAGCCTGGAGCCGTAATTAAGAACTGCCACCTTGGAATCGGAGTAACGGTCGGCGCCTTTTCATATCTTGAAGGATGTCAACTGGCTGATGGTGAGAAAACCGATCCCCACACTGTTAAAATCGGCTGATTTTATGATTTCATTAAGAATGCTGGTTGATACGGGATAAACAGCTTGACTTTGTTTTTCGTGACCGATTATATTTTTTCTTGTTCCCACGCTCCTGCGAGGAAACGAGGAAAGCGCTTAAGGGCTCGTTCAAAAATGGTATACGTAGGTTAGGAGACTTAATTATGGAGCATGAAGAAGATCTGGGCCGGTTGGAAAAAATTGTCGGAAAATTACTGGAAACTTACAATAATTTGAAACAGGAAAAAGACAAACTGGAAGAGACGCTGAAAGAGAAGGACCTTGAAATCCTGGAGCTTCAGGAGAGTGTAAACAAAGTGAATGGTGACAAAACAGCAATTTTTGAACGAGTGTCAGGCCTTATTAATTACATCGAGACATGGGAAAAAACAAATCTTGAAGCCGGCAATCCCACGTCAGACAAGGAAACCGACTCAGATGACGCCGGCCCAAAGCCTGAGCGGCAAATGATCAGTACGGCTGACAAATAAAAATATTTATTGCCACCAATATGTTATTTTGGTAAAAATTACATAGGGAGCAGTCGGATAGAGTCTGAAAAACTGTAGTGGCAGCGTAGGTCGCTGTGGGACGGCGCGTCGCCGGCAAGGGTTGATTCAACGCCGATCAAGGGTGTATATGTGGAACGATTGGTCATATTAGAGGTCCTTGGCCAGGAATATCCACTCTATACGGACGCACCGGAGGGTGATATCCAGGAAATACTGGATTTGGTAAAATCTCAATTGGAGACTCACTGTCAATCCGCAACATACGGTCTGCCTTCCAATAAAATTGCCATTCTGGCCAGTTTGAATATGGCCGGGAAATATGTCAGACTCAAAAGGGAATTTGAAAATTTCAGGCAGTCGATCAATGAACAGAATGAAAAACTTGCCGAAAAAATTGAGAGTTCACTTTCATAACCTGTTAAACAAGGTGTAAGATTTTACTAAGGGCTCAAGTAAAAATAAGTTGGACAATATTGCGCTCAGATTTAGGTCGGATTGGGCCGATTGTGAGGTTACAAAACCGCAGGACTAGCAGCGCTAATTTGAGGATTTTGTAACCTCACAATCGGCCCAAAACGGCCTGAAGATGAGATGGAAGATGTACAAGTTATTTTTACTTGAGCCCTAAACTGGATTACTTTTTCCCCTGCCTAGTTGGTGATCAATGACAAATTGCGAGCCAAGTACATGACTAAAGGGTAACTTCGCTGACTCTGGAAAGAAAATTCCCACAAACGAAATTACTTGAAGGAGTTAAGAGTAGAATACCCACCTAACTCTGTTAGGTTCGAATGTAGTTGTTGACACGGCATGGCGGGGGAATTTTTTATCAATAGACGTCCAAATTTCGCTTAGGGCTCAAGTAAAAATAAGTTGGACAATATTGCGCTCAGATTTAGGTCGTATTGGGCCGATTGTGAGGTTACAAAACCGCAGGACCAGCAGCGCTGATTTGAGGATTTTGTAACCTCACAATCGGCCCCAAACGGCCTGAAGATGAGATGGAAGATGTACAAGTTATTTTTACTTGAGCCCTTAGTACCTTAGAAAATATTTTCTGCGCGTTTCCACCCCTCAGGGGGTACTGAAAATAGTCCAGGACCTTAAAAATGTCCAGTTTATCCGGGTTAGGGCGTAGAGACGGTTTTTATATATAAATGATTCAGTGCCTTAGCGGTTAAAATTCCGTGCATATATACCCCGCAGGGGGGAAGGAGCATAAACGGCAGAATAATATTTATTTTGTTTTATGGCGTTAAGGCACTTATACCCCTCAGGGGGTACTGAAAAAATCCAGGTTGTCTGGGTTAGGGAGGAAAAATGATTCTCCTTTGAGGGATTTGTAGCGGCATTTTTTTAAGCAAGACCGTACCTTATTGGAGTGAAAATATCATGGGCAAATTAGTGGTCAACAATGTGACTGTATTTTGGGATGCGTCTTGGATTTGGCAACAAATAAGGTAAAATCGGAAAAAGGTAAAATATTTTTAAATAGTTACACGCAGCTGTTAAGGTACTTATACCCCTCAGGGGGGTACTGAAAATAGTCCAGGACCTTTGAAAAATTCCAGTTTATCTGGGTTAGGAATGTTGGAAGAAACTCCAACCGACAAATCGTGAGCAGGCCCTGTCTGCATGCGGCATCAGAAAACGGAAGTAAATTTTATTCATGGCTTGATGTGCTGTAAAGGCCGTACTGTGCCATGAATATTTTCTAAAAAATTTTCAAGATAAATTTTGTCTGATGAGATGGTGTCCGAAGTTTGAAAGTTTTGTATTATGAATTGGACTTAGGATGAATACGTGTTTCCACTGCAGGCAATGTCCCTTATGCAGTTTCTATTGTAAATCACTTTGAGTGACCGGTCCGGGCACTCAATCCCATATCTTTCCTAATATTTTTAATAGCGTCGTAAAAAGTCCCATCTAATAGCTTATTGTGCGTATTATTAACTCTCAAGCGGGATTTGGAATTGTGGTCCGGCTGTGATTCCGGACGGTATTTTCGCCTGATCCGGCTTTAATATAAATAAAGGAGGTTAGTCTCCGTGAATCAAATAATGTGGGTCATAATTTTGTTGGCAGGGATCTGCGCCGGTGGCGGCGCCGGATTTTTCTTGCGGAAAAAATTTGTTGAATCCCGCAGGGATGATGTTGAGCGGCAGGGGAAAAAAATTATTAAAAACGCCCTGGCCGAGGCCGAGCAAATCAAAAAAGAAGCCTCACTTCAGATCAAGGATGAGGCGTATCAACTAAAATTTGAAGCGGAAAAGGAAATTAAGGAACGAAAATCCGAAATTACAGAAGAGGAAAAACGGCTTAACACGAAACAGGATCAGCTTAGACAGAAAATAGATCATCTTGACAATCGGGAAATCGAGCTTCTGAAAAAGGAGCAGGGCTTTATTGATGAAGAAAAAAAGCTCTTGAAACGTAAGGATGAGCTGGATTCACTCATTGAAGAGCAGCGTTTCCAACTTGAAAAGCAGGCAGGCATGTCTGCCGAAGAGGCAAAACAACAGCTCATTAAAAGCATTGAGAGCGAAGCGCGTATGGAGGCTGCCAAAGCGATTGCCAAGATTGAAAATGAAATGAGGATCCAGGCGGATCGGAAGGGCAAAAATATCCTCGCTCTGGCTATTTCGCGTTATGCCGGAGACTATGTGGCAGAGAAGACAGTGTCTGTTGTATCGTTACCTAATGATGAGATGAAGGGCCGGATAATCGGCAGAGAGGGCAGAAATATTCGTGCAATTGAGGCAGCCACTGGAATCGATATAATAATTGATGACACACCCGAAGCCGTGATACTCTCCGGATTCAATCCGGTCCGGCGGGAAGTGGCGCGCCTTTCCCTGGAACGTTTGATCATGGACGGTCGGATTCATCCTGCCAGGATTGAAGAGGTAGTTGAAAAGGTCGGTAAGGAACTTGAGGTGACCATTCGGGAGGTGGGTGAACAGGCGACCTTTGATGTTGGAGCGCACGGTGTCAATATGGAGCTGATCCGTCTTCTCGGCATACTGAAATACAGGACCAGTTACGGCCAGAACGTCCTTCGGCATTCCCTTGAGGTGGCCTTTCTGTGCGGCATCATGGCTTCGGAACTGGGCATCAACGTGAAGCAGGCCAAGCGGGCCGGGCTGCTTCATGACATAGGTAAGGCGGTCGACCACGAGGTCGAAGGGTCCCACGCGAGCATTGGTCGAGATCTGGCAAAGAAATACGGGGAGTCGCCCGAGGTGGTTCATGCCATTGCAGCGCACCATGAGGAGGTGGAGCCGGAAGGCATCCTGGATGTGTTGGTCCACTCCGCTGATGCACTTTCCGGCGCCAGGCCCGGGGCCAGGAAAGAGATGCTTGAGACATATGTGAAGCGTCTTGAGGACTTAGAGAAAATTGCCAATTCCCATAAGGGCGTTGAAAAATCCTATGCCATTCAGGCTGGTCGGGAACTCCGGATTATTGTAAACAGCAGCGATATTTCAGATACCGAGGCAACGCTTTTGAGCAAAGATATTGTTAAGAAGATTGAAACTGATCTGACATACCCCGGACAGATCCGCGTTACCGTGATTCGGGAAACAAGGGCTGTAGAATATGCCAAGTAAGATGAATCGCACAATAGATGAGCAGGTTGAACTGATCGAGCGTGGAGCTGTTAACCTCATTTCTCGGCAAGACCTGACAAAAAAACTCACTAGGTCCAAGGAGACCGGAACACCATTAAGGATAAAGGCCGGTTTTGATCCCACTGCGCCGGATCTTCATGTAGGCCATACGGTCCTTATCCAGAAACTGAGACATTTTCAGGAGTTGGGTCATCAGGTCCTTTTTCTAATCGGCGATTTTACCGGAATGATAGGTGATCCCACAGGAAAATCCGAGACAAGAAAACCTTTAACAAAAAAGGATGTCCGGAAAAACGCTGAGACGTATAAAGCGCAGATTTTCAAGATCCTGGATCAGGAAAAGACAACCGTCATATTCAACTCCACCTGGCTGAACAAACTCTCCTCAACCGAGTTCATCAGGATGGCCTCTCAGTTGACTGTTGCCAGGATGCTTGAACGAGACGATTTCAAGAAGCGTTTTTTAAGTCAACAGGCTATCAGTATTCACGAATTTTTATACCCTCTTATCCAGGGCTACGATTCGGTTGCCATGGAGGCCGATGTGGAGATTGGCGGCACTGACCAGCTTTTCAATCTCCTGATGGGCAGGGATCTGCAGAGGGCCTGGGGGCAGGAACCGCAGGTGGTCATTACAACGCCTCTCCTGGAAGGTCTTGACGGCGTAAACAAGATGAGTAAATCCCTGGGCAACTACATTGGTATTATTGAAGAGCCGAACGATATCTACGGAAAGGCAATGTCCATACCCGACACTCTAATGTTTCGCTACTTTGAACTCTTAAGTGATCTTTCCTCATCTGAAATAGAGTCCTTGTCACTGGATATGAAGGAAGGTCGGATTCATCCAAAAAAAGTTAAACAGATGCTGGCCCGTGAGTTGACTGCAAGATTTCATGACGTAAAGGCTTCGGAAAAGGCGGAGGTCCGTTTTGAACAGGTTTTCAAGCATCATGACCTGCCCGAAGACCTGCCTGAAAAGAAAATAACGGGTAAAAATGAAAAAGTCTGGCTCCCGCGTCTGTTAGTTGACGCAGGGCTTGTTAAAGGGACATCCGAGGCACGGCGGATGATCAAGCAAAAGGCTGTGGAGGTCAATGGCCTGAAAATCACGGATGGAGAGTCTGAAGTAACCGCGTCAGGTGAGGCAATTCTTAAAGTGGGCAAGAAGAGGTTCTGTAAAGTGATTTTTGAATAACTACAGGTTCAGGGGTTCAAAGGTTCAGAGGTTCAGGGTTAAGCTGATGAGGATTGATGAACGGTTTGAAGATCAAAAAAAGGGCGGCAGGATTTCCTGCCGCCCTTTTTTGGGTGCAGCTAGTACTCTATGATTTATTTTTGTAGTTGCTTGAGAATTTAAATCCCAATTTGATCCGATCAAAGAAACCTTTGAACCACGGAACCTTTGAACCCTGAACCTATTTTTCAGGTTCAAGGGCCTTTGCGCGTCCCTGGAGGAACTTCCAGGCCTTATCCACGTCTTCCTGTACCTTTCCCATCAATTCATCGACCATGGCCGGGTTTGTGAGCTTGAGCATCCGATAACGGTTTTCGCCCAGGGCGTAATCCGCAAATGGGATGGAAGGGGCCTTGCTGTCGATTGTGAGCGGATTTTTACCCTCATCCTCAAGAACCGGATTGTAACGATAAAGAGGCCAGTGACCGCATTTTACAGCCTTTTTCTGCTGCTCCAGTCCCTGCGACAGGTCAAGGCCGTGATTTATGCAGTGACTGTATGCAATAATAATGGAAGGCCCGTCATATGCCTCTGCCTCGTTAAATGCCTTGACCACCTGGAGAGGATCCGCACCCATTGAGACCTTGGCAACATATACGTTGCCGTATGTAGAGAAGATCATACCCATGTCTTTTTTGGGCATTCTCTTTCCACCTGCCGCAAACTGGGCGGTGGCGGCCCTGGGTGTTGACTTGGACATCTGTCCGCCTGTATTTGAGTAGACCTCGGTATCCAGAACCAGGACATTTATGTTCTCACCGGATGCCAGGACGTGGTCAAGTCCGCCGTATCCGATGTCATAGGCCCATCCGTCACCACCAAAGGCCCACACTGATTTTTTAACCAGGTAATCAGCCACATAAAGGAGCCGCTTTGCCAGAATATCGCCGGATGCGGCAAGTTTCGCCTTGAGCGCTCCCACCCTTTCTCTCTGTGCCTCAATCTCGATCTGTGTCTTTTGCGAGGCCTTCAGAATTTTGTTGACATCGGCCCTGGCAAGAATTTTGGCATTGACCAGTTTTTCCATGAGTTCGGCGGCCTGGGCGCCAAGCTTATTCACGGTCTGGCGCATGCCAAGTCCGAATTCGGCAGTGTCTTCGAACAGCGAGTTAGACCAGACCGGCCCCCGCCCGTCGGCCCGTTTTGCATAAGGCGTGGTCGGCAGGTTGCCGCCGTAGATTGATGAGCAGCCTGTGGCATTTCCTATCATGAGTCTGTCTCCAAAGAGCTGCGTGACAAGCTTGACATATGGTGTTTCACCGCACGCGCCGCAGGCCCCGGAGTATTCGAACAGGGGCCGCATCAACTGGCTGCCCTTAATTGTGGCGGGATTGAGTTCCGTGTACGGCATTTCGGGAAGATCGAGGAAAAATTTGTAATTGGCTGACTCGCGTTTCCGGAGCGCTTCAGTGTTTGTGACCATATTGACGGCCTTTTTATCGGTCTTCTTACCATCTTTATCCTTCTGAAATGCGGGACAGGCCATGACACAGATTCCGCAACCCACGCAATCCTCGGTGGCGACCTGGATGACAGCCATTCTGCCTTTGTATTCTTTGCCTTTGGCAGGAGCAGCCTTGAAATTTTTAGGCGCGTTCTTGAGATCATCTTTTTTGACGATCTTTAAACGAATGGCCGCGTGGGAGCATACTATTGAACACCGCCCGCACTGAATACACGTATCAGGATCCCATTCCGGAACATTTACACCGATATTCCGTTTCTCGTACTGGGTGGTTGCGGTCGGCCAGGTGCCGTCAGCCGGCATCTGGGAGACCTTGATTTCGTCTCCCCTGCCCTTTATCATCATTGCCGTTACTTCCTTTACAAAAGCAGGGGCATTTGCAGTCACGGGCGCGGGAATCTCATGCCCTGAAACCTTGTTGGGCATGGCGACCTTTACGATGTTGTTAACTGCGGCATCAACCGCATCATAGTTCATTTTAACGACTTTTTCGCCTTTTTTGCCGTAGGTCTTCTGGATCGCATCTTTGATGGCCTTGATGGCTTCAGCCTTGGTAAGGATGCCGGAGATCAGGAAAAAGGCGGTCTGCATGATCATGTTGATCCTGGCGCCGAGTCCGATTGCCTGGGCCAGGCTGAGAGCGTCGATTATGTAAAAATTTACATTCTTGTCAATCAACTGCTTCTGAACAGGGCCGGGAAGGTGTTTCCAGACCTCTTTTTTATCAAAAGTCGTTGTAAGAAGGAATATTCCGCCTTGGTCCAAGCTGGAAAGCATGTCGTACTTGTCAAGGAACGTAAAATTATGGCAGGCAATAAAATTTGCCTTGTTGATGAGATATGGTGCATGGATCTTGCTTTTGCCGAATCTTAAATGACTTGTTGTAATTGAGCCGGATTTCTTGGAATCATAAACAAAATACCCTTGCGCGTTGTTGTCTGTTTCCGTACCGATAATTTTGATTGTATTCTTGTTCGCTCCCACGGTGCCGTCTGAGCCCAGGCCGAAGAACATGGCCCTGTATACGTCGCCTTCAATGTTAAAATCCTTGTCGTAATCCAGGCTTGTAAAGGCAACGTCGTCGTGCGGACCGATACAGAAATGGTTCTTGGGAGCCCATGAAGCCATGTTGTCAAAAACAGCCTTTGCCATGGCCGGAGTAAATTCAGCGGAACCAAGACCATAACGTCCGCCCAGCACAACCGGATGTGTCCTTATTGAAACACGCTCAACCGCCTCGCCCACAGCGGTTCTGACATCAAGATAAAGCGGCTCGCCAGGGCTGCCCGGCTCTTTGGTCCTGTCCAGCGTGGTGATACGCTTTACGGTTGCGGGCAGGGCATTGACCATGGCCACGGAATCAAAGGGCCTGTACAGGCGTACGATCACAATTCCCACTTTTTTGCCGTTTGCGACCAGGTGTTCCACAGTGGATTCAACAACCTCGCTGCCCGAGCCCATCATCACAATGACGTCTTCGGCATCTTCCGCGCCGACATAATCAAACAGCTTGTATTGACGGCCGGTCAGTTTGGCGAATTTGTCCATGGTTTCCTGGACTATGCCGGGAACCGGCGTGTAGAATGGGTTCACTGTTTCACGTCCTGTAAAGTATACGTCGGGATTTTGAGCAGTCCCGCGCATCATTGGACGGTCCGGGGTGAGTCCGCGCAGACGGTGCTCGATGATAAGATCTTCATCGATTATCTCCCGCATGTCATCCATTGTGAGCTGTTCAATCTTCTGGATCTCGTGAGAAAGCCTGAATCCTTCAAAAAAGTGCATAAATGGTATGCGTGACTTCAAGGTGGCCTGCACGGAGATCAGAGAAAAATCCTGGCATTCCTGAACATTTTTGGAGCATAGCATTCCCCAGCCGGTTTGCCTGGAGGCCATAACGTCACTGTGGTCGCCGAAGATCGAAAGACCCTGATATGCAAGTGACCGGGCCGTGATATGGAATACGGTCGGCGTTAATTCACCGGCAATCTTAAACATATTGGGGAGCATCAGCATAAGTCCCTGTGATGCTGTAAATGTTGTACACAGAGCGCCCGTGGTCAAAGAACCGTGCAGCGAGCCTGCCACGCCTCCCTCGGATTGAAGCTGGGAAACAACCGGAACCGAACCCCAGATATTCTCCAGGCCGGCATTGGCCTTTGCATCCGCTTCAGCGGCCATGGGAGATGAGGGAGTAATGGGGTAAATGGTAATGATTTCACTGGTTGCATATGCCACGTGCGTGCATGCCTGATTGCCGTCAATAGTGACCATTTTTCGGGACATAGATGATTCTCCTTAGATGTTTATTTTTCCTTTGTTTCTGATTTTTCGAAAATCGTAAATAAGGAAAATACCCCTGTTCGCCTGATTATTCAATAAAATTTCAGCCGATTTTAGAGGGCATGATTGAAAATATGGGAAAATACGACAGAAAAATTGAAGGATTTACTATTCCCTTTACCAGGAAAAGGCCGGGTCTTGTCAAGCATTTTTTTTAGCTCGAAATCATTCAGACCAGTCATTGTGTTCGAATTCCTTGTGGTCCGGCTTGGGCGGCATGGCCTCCATGAGCCTTGAGTTGAGCCAGATTATGATCTTGTCGAGTTCCGAGGCCACTTCAGCCAGTGCCTTGCCGCGGTGGCTCACCTTGTTTTTCTCCTCAATTGAAATCTCGGCAAATGTTTTTCCCAGAGGTGGATAGAAAAAGACCGGATCATATCCAAAACCATTGCTTCCCTTAATTTCGGTTGTTATTTCCCCTTCGCATCTGGCCTCGTAGGTCAGGGCCGGACCAGATGGAACGGCAATTGAGATAACGCATTCAAAGGCTGCTTGCCGGTTCGATTCGCCTTTCATTTCACTGAGCAGCTTTTTGATGTTGTCTTCATCCGTGGCGCCGCTGCCCGCGTATCTGGCGGATTTTACTCCCGGAGCCCCATTCAGCGCCTCCACTCCAAGGCCGGAATCATCGGCAATAGCAGGCAGTCCCAACACCTTGGCAGTGAAAAGGGCCTTTTTGTAGGCATTGTCGTCAAAAGTCTCCCCATCTTCTTCAACTTCCGGAATCGGTCCGAATTTATCCAGTCCAAACATTTCAATAGGGTGGTCTTTTAACAGTTCCTGGAATTCTTTTACCTTTCCCTTATTCCTGGTCGCCAGCACAATAATTATTTTTTTCATTATCAATAAGTCTCCAATTTATACCTTAGGGTCTGGAAAGAAATAACTTGGATTTTCCGTTTCCGAACTGTATCACACCTTTAGCCGGTTTGACATCCCCGAAATCCTCACCGTAGCCCTGCTACGCTTGCGGTTTCGTGAATATCAAACCGACTAAATCTGCAACACATTTCGGATCGGAATTACCCAAGTTATTTCTTTCCAGACCCTTACGCCTTAATAAGATTATATATATTTAAGTAATCCGACCCCGGGTGATTCCAGGAATGGTCGTGATTCATTCCGTTTGTCATTAATTCACGGAAATAGTTAGGATGAATATACCATAGACCGATGGCCCGATGCAGCGCGGAATCCAGCCCGGTGGAATCAAACTCGTTGAACACGTATCCGTTTCGTTCGTGGTACGGCTTGTGGGCGTAATCCGCATCAAAAACCGTGTCGGAAAGTCCCCCGACATTCCGCACTATTGGAACGGTTCCGTATTTCATTGCAATCATCTGCGTCAGGCCGCATGGCTCGAATGCGCTGGGGATGACAAGCATGTCCGCGCCCGCATAAATCAGATGTGCCAGTTCTTCATCATAAGATATCTCAAGATGGCAGTCCGGATTGTCGTTTAAGTGGTGTTTTAAGGCCAGGAAGTCGTTGTTGATTGCAGAGTCGGGACTTGAACCCAAAAGCACGAACTGGCAGCCGTTTTCAAGGGAGTAATGAATCGAGTGAAGGATCAGGCCCACGCCTTTTTGATGATCAAGCCGGCTTACAACAGTAATTATGGGTTTATAGTCCTGCCTTAAGAGCAGCCTGTGGCGGAGCGCTTCCTTGTTTTTATATTTATCTTCAATAGTGTCAATATTATATTTGTAAGCAATATACGGATCTATTTCCGGGTTCCAGACATTGTAGTCCACCCCGTTCAGAACGCCCCCGAATTTACGGTGATGCACATTTAATGTGTGCTGAAGCCCGAATCCCTGGTCTGTGAATTTTATTTCATCAGCATACCGGGGAGATACGGTTGTAATAAAATTGGAATAGACTATCCCTCCCTTCATGACGTTGACCGCATGGCGGTTGAAGTTGTCTTGAAGCCGGTCGGGATTAACCAGGCGGCCGGGATCCAGGCCGACATTTGAGAGTGTATGCGCGCCGGTTACTCCCTGGTGTTTGAGATTGTGCAAGGTGTAGCAGACTCTGGGGTGTGTCATGCCGATATGCCGGTAGATTTCACACAGGAAGACCGGGACAAGTCCTGTCTGCCAGTCATGGCAGTGGATAATATCCGGGTGCTTGTTTGACTTGAGCAGAAATTCGAGGGCGGCTTTAGAAAAAAATGCGAATCGGTCAGGGTCGTCTTGATGTCCGTAGTATATTCCCCGGTGAAAGAAATTATGAGAAGAATGGGGTTCAATAAAAAAACACTTAAGGCCGTCAACAAAACCGAAATAAACATCACAGTGAATATTGTAATCCTGGAAGGGAACTCGGAGATCAGAAAATGTTTTTTGAAGGCCCCAGATTTTGTCGTACCGCATGCAGTCGTATTTCGGCAGTATAATCTCAACAGAGTTTCCCCGTATCCCGAGTTCTCGGGAAAGGCCCTGGACCACGTCCCCCAGTCCCCCGACTTTGGCTGCCGGCGCACACTCAGGAGTTATCATTGTGATGTACATGCTGAGAGTTCCTTAATTTTTTTAAACAACCGATAATCGATTTTGGGAAAGATGTTGTTCCGGCACTCGATCATTTTGAGCCATTTTTTATCGATATTGCGATTTTCTATTTCGTTTTTAAGCCTTTCCAGGCGCATCAGGTGCGTCTTTGTTCTCCTGGTTCCATATTCAGACATGGTATTGTTACCGATCATGAAGGCCCAGTCGCTGGCCTGGGCCATAAGAAGTTCCCTTGCAGCCTGGTTAAGCGCCCTCAGCTCGATTCCGTCCGCATCAGGGTGGTTATGTGTCAGTCTTTCCATGGATTGCGCTCCATGGTGCAGATGAGGGTATATCCAGTCGTTATTTTTGTTCAGCCATGTGGAGTGAAAGCCGTTTTTCCCCCAGCTTGATGCGGCAGGCGTTGAGACCTGGGCATGGGAATAATCTTCAATATATTCGGATAATGTGATCATCCTGATCGACCTGTTTCCCGAACATGCCTTTCTGATCAAGTAGTTCAACCAGAGTGGGCCCTCATGCCACCAGTGGCCGAACAGTTCGGCATCAAACGGGGCTGTGAGCACAGCCGTCCGGTCCATGACAGAGGCAAGATACTCAACCTGTTTTTCCTTTTTTAAAAGAAAGTCCTCTGCGTGAAGTTCCGCCTTCCTTTCCGCCCGGTCCGGCAAATAGATCTCTTTCTGATTCGTACTGTCCGTGATGCGGTAATATTTAAAACCCGTGTCCACGCGAATTCCACCTGCCGGAAGATATGGCCGGACATATTCATAATCTAGATCAAAACCAATATCACGATAAAATTCCCGGTAGTCATGATCGCCCGGATAACCCTCGTTTGAACTCCAGACCTGGCGGGACGATTCAGGATCGCGTCCGAAAACCCGCACCCCGGATGGACACTGTATCGGGGCAAAGACGCCGTGTTTTGGCCTTGGCTCGGCCCGTGTGACGCCATGGGTCTCCACAACCGTGTGACCAATTGCCTGTTCAGCCAGCACATTGTCAATTCCTTTAGAGAAGCCGCACTCCGGCAGCCAGAAACCTCGGGGCTTCCTGCCGAAGATCTCTTTGAAATGGTCTACTCCGATCCTGACCTGGGCGCGGACCGCAGCTTCATTGACCGAGAGAAGCGGCAGGTAGCCATGTGTGGCGCAACTTGCCATGATCTCTATAACCCCCAGATCCTGAAAGCGCTTGAACCCTTTTACCAGATCTCTTTTGTAATCAATAATAAAGGCGTTGCGGATCTTTTCAAGACGGTTGTGATACATGACAGCCAGCGAATTGAATTCCGGCCGGGACACTGTCCGGCTGATTTCCTTTTCAGCCAGTTCGATCAGCCTTTCGACCCTGTTCAGGTAACGATACTGCAGCAAAGGATCCAAAAACATGGATGAAAGTGTGGGCGAGATGGACATGGTGAGGCGGAAATCGATCTCATCTTTGACAAGGTCTTCCATGATCAGGAGCAGAGGGATGTAGGTCTCTGTTATTGCCTCAAAAAGCCAGTTCTCTTCCAAA
>JAYEJK010000495.1:14518-21757 GCA_034660535.1 Thermodesulfobacteriota bacterium
GATGTCCCAGGCTGATAATTGATGACACGCCGGACATGAATCCGGCCTCGCACATATCAACAAGATCAGGTTGTATTATTTTTTCCGGATATTTATATTTAATCTCCATCATTTTTATCAAGTCAAGGGAATCAGCGGCACCGGCGCCGGTCTCAAGCCGCGCCGGGACGCTTTGATGAATAGTGTATGATTCAATCATGCGCTTAAGAAAGTCAAGCCCCTCTTCGGAACCGGCATGCCTGGAATCGATACTGTATTTCCGGGTCTCTCGGGATTCAGGTTCTTGAGTCTCAGGTCCCACATTGTCCTGCAATATGTTTTCAGTATCCAAATGATGGAATTGTGTTTCCGTGACATCGGTTCCCAGGCTCATTTGTCCAACGTCATGATGTGTCGGCGTATCTTTCGTGGCTTTGCCCGTTATTGATTGCGGAACCGGAGATTCCGGTTCAGGCGGAGGCGCAGGCGCGGCCTGGGGGGTCTCTTCTGCATTTGATTGGGAGATGGGCAGGAATTCACCGGCCCCGGTTTTAAGCCCCAGTTCAGCCACATAGGATTGCCCTGGCGTCAGATGCTCCACATAGCGGTTTTTTATTTCAGGAGTTATGATCACGTCAAATGAACTCTTGTCGGAATCAGTAAGCCTCAAAATTGTTTCAGGCTGTTCGAGTCCGTCCGGCAGACCGGATTTGACCTGTTCAAGATCATTTTCGGCGACATCCCAGTAGACGTAACCGCGGCCCGGGTCCACAGGAAGGAATACGACCTTTGTCTCCCCGTAAGAATCGGGTAGATCCTGAGGTTCGTCAAGCTGTTGGTTTAGCTGATGCGGAGAACCGGTTTTCAAAATTTTGGTTCCTGACGGTTAAGAGTGAGTGTTGATTAATGGAATTCCCGTGAAGTTACATAATATCCGGTAAAAACTCAAGGTGCATTATAGACTATTCGGACTGGAATGAGGTCTGTTTTACAAACGGGTTTGACAGGAGAGTCAAACCGGCTAAAATGGACGTAAGCGGGTTATTTGAAAAGAGGGAAGAGATTTGCGGGCTATAACGCACATCAGGGTCTGAGACTGAAATCCAGCCTACAGGTAACCAGAGATGTTGACACGCACGAATACGCAAAGGACCTGGGTCTTTTTGCCGCCCATCCGGCTATTCTTGAGACCCTTCCCCCGCTTGAGACCCGGGGAACACCCGAATCATCAAGCAGGGAAACGGTTGAGACCATTGCAGCATCTTTTGACATGCAGTTAGAACTGATCAGACAGGCCCTTGATTTGACCTCGGTTGCAGTGCTTCTGCCTGACCCGGAGGGACGTATACTCAGGCTTCGTAGTCTGGCAACCGTTCGGGAAGATATATCCCCGGGGCCTTATCCGGTGGGTTCCGGGATTGCGGGAGCGCTTCTCAGGGCCGGCGATGAAATTGCAGTGGCCCCTGTAACACATAATTTTTCCGGTCTGCCATATTATAGGACGGATGGAGGCGTGGGGAGCCTTCCGGCGTTCCGGCTTCCGGATGATTCAGATGAGCGCGGCGGCCACGAGATGGCGGAACGTATCCGGAAGGCAATTGAAGGCATGAAATTGAATCACGAAAATGAGGAAGTCAGGATAACCATGTCCCTGGGACTTGCGGTTTTTCCAAAAGACGGCGAAAAGAAATCAATTCTCATGTCCCGCGCTGATAAGGCCCTGTATCACGCCAAAAACAGCGGTCGAAACCGCACTGCGATCTGGTCGGAACTGGGTTGGTAAAATTTCAGGAGCGCACTATGTCTCTTAAGAAACTTCTTATAATCGAAGATGAGGCCTCTGTTGCCAAGCAGCTCAAATGGGGCCTCGGTAAGCATTACGACATCACCATTGCTTCCAACGTGGACCAGGCCCGACCGCTTCTTGCTTCAGGGGCGTTTCCTGTTGCCACATTGGATCTGGGCCTTCCTCCCTATCCTGACACAACACGGGAGGGCTTTGCCCTGCTTGAGGAAAGCCGGGGCCTCGGCAAGACCAAGATCATTGTCATTACCGGCAATGCGGAGGATGAAAATGCCGTTCGTGCCATTGGTATGGGCGCAGCGGATTTTTGCTCCAAGCCCATTGACCTGTCCCTTCTGAATATTATCCTGTCCCGCACTTTCCGGATATATGAGCTGGAAGAGTCCAATCGGGCGCTTCAGCGGCAAAGCGCGCAGAGTTTCGAGTTTTGCGGTATGCTGGGCGTATCCCCCGTGATGACGGAGATATTTGAACTTATCAGGAAGATAAGCGGCAATGACTATCCTGTGCTGATTTCCGGGGAAAGTGGAACCGGCAAGGAAATGGTGGCCCATGCTCTTCATGAATTGAGTGGCCGCAGCGATTATCCGTTTGTGATTATCAACTGCGGAGCGATTCCTGAGAACCTGCTGGAAAGCGAGCTGTTCGGCTACGAAAAGGGGGCCTTTACAGGGGCGTCGTCAAGAAAGATCGGGAAATTTGAACAGGCGGACAAAGGGACGATTTTTCTGGATGAAATAGGGGAATTGCCGTTGGCGCTGCAGGTCAAACTATTGAGGTGTCTTCAGGAGGGCACTATTGAACGGGTGGGCGGCGCCAGGGCCATCAGTCTCAGTATCCGCATTCTTGCCGCCACCAACATTGACCTTCAGGACGCGGTTGCACAGGGCGGATTTCGGAAAGATCTGTTTTTCAGATTGAATGTCGTTCCGATTCAGATTCCGCCCCTCAGGGAACGGTCTGAGGACATCCTGGTTCTGGCAAACCATTTCCTTAGAGAGGAATCAAAGATACTTGGTCGGGGCCGGGTTTCGTTTTCCCCATCTGCCCGTGCCTGCCTGCCGGCCCATTCATGGCCCGGGAATGTGAGGGAGTTGCAGAATTGTGTCCGCAGGGCCTTGAGCGTGACTTCCGACACTATTATCAATTCGGTGGATCTGGGATTCGATGAACCGGATCGGGTTGAAAATGATCTGCAGACGCTCAAAACAGCCAGGGAAAACGCGGAAATCAAGGCTGTACGGCAGGCCCTTGCCATGACCGGGAACAACATAAGCCAGGCAGCAAAACTGCTCGAAGTCAGTCGTCCCACCCTGCACGATCTGATAAAAAAAACACAGAATATATCTTTCATCCGTGTGATGGATCAATAGGCAGCCTTACAGTGAATCTTGCCCCGCCGCCCTTTACGTTCTCAGCCGATATCTCGCCGTTCAGGCTGCCGACCAGTTGTTTTACCTGCCAGAGACCGATGCCGCTCCCCTTGGGCTTGCCGGTCTTAAAAGGTTCAAAGAGATGATCAGGCAACAGTTCCGCCGGTATTCCAGGGCCGTTATCATATATTTCAATTACGGCCTGACATTTTTCGTCTGAAAACGTCCTTATAATAACCTCTGTTCCTCTTCCTCCGGCCTCAAGGGCATTAAGAAGGATATTCTCAAGGACCCTGGTCAATGTATCCTTGTCAATTGAAATGGTGATTTCATCACTGCTTTCAAGCTTCATACTTAAGAACGGGAGTTTCTTTTCAAGCTTGCGGCAGCATATCTTTAAGAAATCGTTGAGATCTGTTTCTTCAAATATCGGTGCGCTTTTCCCCTTCAGCGTGTTTAAACGGTCCTGGACTTTTGCCATTCTTTTCAATGCGTCATCAATTGTTTCAAGCATGTCCCGCTGAAATTCCGGGTTGTGAATGTGATCCGGGGCGTTTCCCTTAACCAGGGAGAGCATGGCTGCAGCGTTTTTCACATCATGGAGGACAAATGCGGACAAGGTGTCAAAGGCCTCCTGCTCACGGGACCGTGCCAATTCCTCAGCCATGCGGATGCTCAAAAGGGCGGAAGCTGCCTGTGTGCCCAGTGCGGATAATAGATCAAAGTCATCTTTGCCATACCGGCCATCGGTGTATTCAGGCCCTATTCCGATCAGACCCAGGCACTGGTCGCCGATTGCAAGGGGAACAAGCAGGACGATACCAAGCTTTTTAAAAAAGTCCTGTTTCTGTGATATAAGCCTTTTCCCTTCCGGATCGCTATCCGGTTTGTCAATATACAGATAATCATGTTCCCGGACATATTTTATCAAGAGATCATCACCTGTCAGGTCTGCCGCGTTTGAAGGCGGCGATTCTTTCCCGCCGATCTGTCTGTATCCGGATTCCATACTCCCGATCCAGATCATGATCCTTGTTGTGTACATGCTGTCAAGAAGCACCCGGCGCAGGGCGTCAACCACCTCGGCCTCGCTCAGTTCGCCCCGCAGGAGGGAGGAAAAAGCAAGCCATTCATCCCGGTACTCATACTTGTTGTTGTAAAAGTTCGTGCTGATAAAATACTTGACACTCTGGCGCGCCTTGCCGGACAAGGCAAGTGTTGTGACGCCCACAAGACCTGCTGCAGCCAGAAACCAGAACAGGACGAAATGAAGCTCGTATCCGAATGTCTTAATGATGAGAGAGATAATGCCCAGGCTCGTGAGGTAGATTGCAAAGATTGATGGAGCGACAAATGTGTAGATCACCTGGCGGGAGATGAACATCTTCCGGTTCAGCAGACGGTGCCGGGTCACGGCATAGATCATCAGAGAAAGGGATAGGAGTGTCAGAATGGCAAGAAGCAGAAGGTAATCAGTGACAATGCCCCTGTATTTGGCGCTGTATGTAAGGCGGTAGGAAAAGGACCATCCCAGCGTCCCGCATATTAGAAATCCGCCAATGACCAGAAACTTGTATTCCCAGCGCTGGATAGGTTGCAGTAACTGCCAGAAACTCTCGATTCGCCATGCAGTGGCGAGCACCGTCAGCAGGCAGAAGAGTGTGTAGAAATAAGTCAGTCGGGTTTCGGATTCCTGGAACACGGGATGTCCGGCCAGGTACACGCCGCCGGCAACCACCATAACCCCTGATATGATCCACAGGCCGTTGATGAGCCTGGACGCGAGTTTGTTGGTCATGGTTGCAAGGCACAGGCTGTTGGCCATATAAAAAAAGGTGAACACAAAGACGCTTTCAGAAAAGAGCAGGAGTGAGACCGGGGCTGGAGTGAGGTGATAGGCTGAATAGATATATACGCCGGCTAGCAGAAGAAGGCCAAGCAGCCCCCTGACCAGGTTGAATGAATAACGCCGGTCATGCCTTTTCAAGCGAAAGATATAGAGGCCTGAGAGCATCAGCAGGAAGTTGAGAATATAGAGGTATTTCATGAGCAGGAGCCGGGGCGGGTATGCTAGAAAGTGGCTGAAGTGTTAAATGCCTGACTTGCCCGAAGTTAGTGGCATTTCTCAATCCAATGGCCTTTACGGAAGATCTTAAAAAAAAGTATACACAAAAATCGGCCGACAGTCATGCAGATTGATGAAGAGAAGCGAGGAGGCCTTGCTTATCGGTAGGCAACTAGCGGGATAAAGGCAACCCCCCCCCGGCCTGAAGGGCCGGGGGGAGCCCGTAGATTAGATTAGGATGTGGTGGAAGGCATATAGTAGTAAGAACCGGATGAAATAACAAAAAAAAATCAGAACGTCATACGGGGACCGTCTTAAGTCAAACAGGTGTAAAGAATTCCGTCATCTTATTGAGACGGCCCGTTACTTCCATCCCTGCTCGATAGTTAGGGTCTGGAAAGAAATAACTTGGATTTTCCGTTTCCGAACTGTATCACACCTTTAGCCGGTTTGACATCCCCGAAATCCTCACCGTAGCCCTGCTACGCTTGCGGTTTCGTGAATATCAAACCGACTAAATCTGCAACACATTTCGGATCGGAATTACCCAAGTTATTTCTTTCCAGACCCTTATGTTCGCCTGGTCCTTCAGAGAAGAGTCGTTCATGTTAAAGTTACTTGATTTTTTGCCGGACTTTTTCATTTTTTCTCATGTTCCAATGGATTAATTTTGAATATTCCTTTGATGCCCGGTTAGATATGTCGGGTAAATGTGAATAATGATTGGTAATCAATCGAGAAGGCATTTTTTAAATACAAATTGTAATTAATTTTTTGACTGACTTTATCATTGCCTTGCATATATTCCGTTAATTGCCGTGTCCATTGTTCTCGCAACCGGCTAGTTGATTCTGGGGGCAGTCCAGGTCCCTGGACATGGCTGACCAGTTCCGGACGTTCGGGTTCCGGAACCGTGTTGACGGGTTGCTGTAGTTCCGGCGCTGCCTGCGGTTGATATACCTGTTCCGGCGGCAGCCCAGGTCCCTGGATATGGCTGACCAGTTCCGGACGTTCGGGTTCCGGAACCGTGTTGACGGGTTGCTGTAGTTCCGGCGCTGCCTGCGGTTGATATACCTGTTCCGGCGGCAGTCCAGGTCCCTGGATATGGCTGATCAGTTCCGGACGTTCGGGTTCCGGCGCCGTGTTGACGGGTTGCTGTGGTTCCGGCGGTCTCAAGAAACCCTGAAACCATACATTACTCAGAGTCGATGAAATTTCCATTATACACTCCTTTTTAGTACCTTAGTGGTAATTTTCTTGTTTTTTCTGGCAGGAAATCAAAAAGGTGAAATATTTTTAAATAGTTACACGCAGCTGTTAAGGTACTTATACCCCTCAGGGGGGTACTGAAAATAGTCCAGGACCTTTAAAAATTCCAGTTTATCTGGGTTAGAATCTAATTCATATTTTTCCTTTCGGCATAAAAGTATAGATCTTTAACTTTTTTCACTGATAATAATTGTCGGAATCGTAAAAAGAACTATTTCGATGCGCTAACCGGATGTAACCTATTGAAATCATTGATGGCGATAATTTACGAATTGGGCTATGCACTTGGCTCTTGCTAATTGGGTATAACATATTGAATTAATGAGACTTTTGGTGCTTTTTGGGATAAAAGGGCAAAATGTAACAAAAGCCTTTATATTCAAGGGGATAGTGGCTGCGAACAAGAGTCAAGTGCATAGCCCCATTTACGAATTGACTTTTTACGAAACCGTCATAGTTCTGGTCGGATTTCGCTTCACATAAGTTAGGATCAGCGCAAAAAAGATAACTTGATAGAATGTCTTGCTCGTGGGCGGGGAAGTCGCGAGAAAAGGCAAAACCCCCCCGGCCTGAGGGACCGGGGGTTTTTTTTAATGAAAAGACTTTATTTCCTGTTATAAAAATTTGGCATTGTTAATTTAATATAGCTGACAGTCCATCGTTCCATTTGAGCATTAAGAGTATGACGGAACACAGAAGCATTTTTTTACTTTTACTGTAGCATTTCGTCTTCCTTCTGAGTCTTGCAA